>NZ_JBYCKQ010000028.1:0-17511 GCF_057473465.1 Acidithiobacillus sp. TH-A117 | reverse complement strand
CCCCGGGACAGGCTCGAACTGCCGACCTAGTGATTAACAGTCACCCGCTCTACCGACTGAGCTACCGGGGAAAAGTGGGCGTATCCTAGCCTTCCCTAGAGGTGGCGTCAAGAACTAGCCGCAGGACTAGCCGCAGGACTGGCTGCATAACCTGTCTGAAGCACTTGCCCATCCGAAACGCGATGTATACGGCTGTCACCGTGCTGCTTCTCAGATCGCGCCATTCGCGTTAGACTGCGCCAAAAAAATATTGTCATACGCCGCTGTATCACTTTGACTGACATGCTTATTGGGTGATCTAGCCTATGATGTTCCTGAAAAACCTGCCCACTGTACGCGAACCACGACTGTACATGGCATTGGAACGCACCTATCTAGGCTACTTTAAGCTTTTGTTTGTTTCCATTGGTACCGGACTGGTATCCGAACGCCTCGCCGTTTTGTTTATAGCCTTGCACTATGCCAGGCTGGGGCATTTTTTTCATGAGCTTTTCAACGTATTAACCTGGCCCGCAATTGCGCTGATTTTTGTGGTAGGCTTTAACTTCATGTTCGATCTGAGACATATCGAAAAGGGACCCGCTGTGGCAGCAAAAGAGATTATTGACCCCCGGATTTACATGGCCGCCGAACGTACTTTTCTGGCATGGGTACGCACCGGTATCGGCCTGATTGCTTTTGGTTTTGTGATCGAAAAGTTCGATTTTTTTCTGGAGCAGCTATCCCTTATGCTGCACACCAAACTGGTGATGGGCGAAGGCTTCTCGGGAATGGGCATTGTTTTCATTATTCTCGGGGTCACCAATCTGGTCATTGGCGGGGTCAATTTCATTCGCACCGTCAAGCGGGTTGATATGGGAGACTACCATGTCAACAAATTTTTGTATGGTTTATATGGTGTCATTCTCCTGGGGATTACTGTTGTTCTGGCGATCATGATCATCCGGGTCTCCTTGTAAGCCATCAACAAACGGCCACCAAATCATCCTGATATGCCCAGTAGCAGGCATGAAACGGATAGTTTTCCGATCCCTTGCGGCCATTCCTCCAGACCGGCAAGTGGCTGTCTGCGAGCATCTCCAGACAGCTTCGCACGCGCTGATCATAAGGAGCGGCCGGGATTCCGGCATGGCCTCCCCAGGCAATGATGACCGCCGCACTCCCCGCTAGTGTCTGTTGGATAACTGCATCATTCTCGGGGCCGATCACGTAGGTGGCCCCCTTCTCCCGTAATGCTTGACCAACCTCCTGACTATCGGTCCCTCTCAGTGCATACAGATTGAGAATATGCACGCCGCCACTTTCCGGGAAATTGCGCCAGACATATTCGCTGGCCGTGCGTACGGTTTTATCGGCTGCGCTTGCGCTGGCACTGGAAGGATTTTTCAAAAATACCGTTACCATAGGACCATTGCGATCTCTAAAAGGTAAACTCAAGCCATAGCGCCAAGTATGGCAGGGAGAAAAATCCGCCTGAATACCGGCAATATCCACTGCCGGGGCGTGTTGCACCGTACGCCCGATCCGCATCATGACTACTACCCCCGAAGTCTTCCACGCCAATTTTTCACATTACCAGCAGAAACAGCGCTCCAGCAAATGCGTGCAGCCTTGCAACAGGCTGTTGCAACGCTTCAACATGCCAAACCACTGCGGAAACAAGCCAGTATAAAATCCCATCGTTGCGAGACATTTTCACAAATACCATAAAACTCAAATTTTACATGATGTTATATATTGGCACAGTTTCTGCTAATAAACCGGCAAATACTTTGGGCTGTACTCATGCTCATAAAACTTGCAAGGAAACGGTCTATGAAAAGGAATATCTGGCGCTGCACTATGTTTTGCGGATCCCTTCTGTTTGCTGCGACGGGGGGAACGGCCCTAGCGGCAACCCCCAGCCTGGTGAGCGTACAAGCGGCTCCCGGCATTGGTCCAATGCTGGGAGGACGGATTATCCCGGCATTTACAGTAACCTTGCGCGCCCAGTTACCCGGCAGAGTCAAATTTGTAGCGGGTGAAGCTGGCATGCCCATCATGCCGGGACAGCCGCTGGTGGCGCTGGATGATGATCAGTTGCTTGCCCAGAAAGCCCAGGCCATTGCCGCTTACCAGGCGGATGAAGTAGCACTGCACAATGGTTATTCCCAGTATGGTTATCAACTGTATAGTTACAATCCACCCTCCTTCATGAATCCTTTTACCTGGATGGGTGAGGGCTTCAAAGCCATGATGGGCAACAACCAGAATCCCTGGGCCACTTATCAGTCCAATCTGGAAAATCGCGCTGCCACAGCCATGAAAGCGCAAACTCAACTGGAGGCATCCGTCTGGAAAATCCGTCAGATTGAGGCGGAAATGAACAATTCAGTTTCCATTGCACCCTTTCAAGGGGTGGTCCTCGAAAAGGAGGTGAATCCCGGCGATATCGTTCAACCCGGTCAGCCGCTCATGGTGCTGGGTAGTGGTGGCCCCCGGCAACTTCTGGTCAAGGTGCCGGAGAGTCTGGCAGGTAATCTGAATCCCGGAGAATCCCTGCAGGTGCATCTCGGGGACAACGCTGGCGAGGTGACGGGCAGAGTGGTCCAGGTGGCACCCCAGGCCAACCCCCAAACCCATACGGTAGCCGTCAAGGTCAGCCTCCCGCAAAATGCCGCCATCGGGGTGGGCGCCTATGCGACCATCAGTCTGCCCAGCTATGGCAGTGCTGCCCAGGATGAACCCGCCATTCCCCGGAGCGCGCTGATACCGGGAGCCTCATTACCCTCTGTACTGGTCGATCAGCATGGGGTGACCGAAATGCATGTCCTGCGTCTGGGTGGACCGCTGGCTGATGGGCAGGTGCAGGTACTGGCCGGACTGCGCGTTGGCCAGATCATCGTCAATGATCCCCCCGCCGGTGTTGGTTCAGGTTACCAGCTCCAGACCAGCGCCACTTCCGGGGAGTAAGCGCCATGCATAACGGTTGCCAGACACCCGAGCCGGAACAGCCGCAAACCACGCACACCCGCAGCTTGGGAGTGGCAGGCTCCATTGCCAAGATTTTTGTCAGCTCGCCTTTGGCCCCATTACTGCTCATCGTGCTGATCGCGGCGGGCATTCTCGGCCTGATTTCTACCCCCAGAGCCTCCAATCCCCAAATTTCCGTGCCCATGATTGATATTTTTGTGGGTTATCCCGGCCATTCTCCTGCTGAAGTATCGCGCATGGTCAGTGACCCTCTGGAACGCATGATGAGTGAACTGCCCGGGGTGCGGCATGTGTATTCGGTGTCCAATCGGGGCGAGTCCATGGTCACCGTGCGTTTTCAGGTGGGCAGACGGATGGGGCCATCGCTGGTGGAGGTCTATAACAAACTGGCCGCCAATATGAACCGGATTCCCCCGGGAGCCACGCATCCTTTGGTGCGCGCCAAGGGGATCAACAGTGTACCCTTCATGACCTTCACCCTCTGGTCCAAGGAGGTGGGGCCTGCCACCCTGAATGAAATCGCGCGGACCGCCCTGCAGCATCTGAAACAGGTGCCTGAGACCGGTGAGAGTTTCATTGTGCATGGTCCCCGGGAAGCCCTGACCGTCGATATTCATCCCGAACGCCTGGCCGCTTATGGAATCACGCCGCAGCAAGTGGCGCAAACCATTGAAGCGTCCAACGCCCAGACCGAAACCGGGCAGACCGATGTGCAGAACATGCAGATGCGGGTAGTTACCGGACAGTTTCTGCGCACGCCGGCTGAAGTGCGCAATCTGGTGGTGGGTGTTTATGACGAGGAACCTGTGTATTTGTTTCAGGTGGCTCAGGTGCGCCTCGGCCCCAGTGATCCCCACAGCCTGGTGAATTATTATCAAAAAGTCGGCAAAAATCAGCCCGAAGTGGATGGTGCCCCCGCCGTCACCATTGCTCTGGCCAAAATTGCCGGCAGTAATGGCGTTACAGTAGCCCGCGCCCTGATTCAGAAAATGCATAGCCTGGAAGGCACCGTCATTCCCGGCAATGTGCATGTCAGCATCACTCGCGATAATGGCAAAAAAGCCAACGCCAAGGTAGATTCCCTGCTTTTCAAGCTGTTTGTCGCCACCGCAGCAGTCACCCTGCTGATCTTGCTGGCACTGGGCTGGCGCGCCGCCGCTGTGGTGGTCATCACCATTCCCCTGATTTTGCTGATCACGGTGTTTTCGGCCTGGTTATTGGGCATTACCATCAATCGGGTCAGTCTCTTCGGCTTGATTTTCTCTATTGGTATTCTGGTGGATGACTCCATCGTCATCGTCGAGAACGTTTACCGGCGCTGGTTACAGGAAGGAACCACCTCCACGGAAACCCTCATTGATGCAGTCCGCGAAGTAGGTAACCCGACTATTCTGGCGACCTTTACCGTGATTGCCGCGCTGTTACCCATGGGGTTTGTGGGGGGGATGATGGGCCCTTACATGGCGCCCATCCCCGTCCTCGGTTCGGTAGCCATGCTGTTTTCCCTGTTCACCGCCTTTGCCCTGGCGCCCTGGTTGATGCTGCGCTTCAAGCCCAGCCTGAAAAGTCTGGAGCGGATGCACCGCAGCGAACATCGCCAGGCCACCTGGTTACGCAAATTTTTTCGCAACACGCTGATTCCGCTGATTCGTCGCAAGTTTTACGGGCGCCTGTTTCTGGGTGGGATCGTCGTGGCCTTTTTTGCGAGCCTTGCCCTGTTTCTGGTCGAGTGGGTGCCTTTCACCATGCTCCCCCACGGCAACTCCAGCGCCTTCAATGTCGTCATTAACCTGCCGGCAGGTACGGCCATGCCCGTGACCGCCAATGTCACCGCCGAAGTAGTGCAAAGCTTGCAGGGAATGAAAGATGTCCAGGCGTTACAAAGTTATGTGGGCACGCCAGAACCTTATGATTTCAATGGCATGGTCCGTCACTACTATTTGCGCGATAAACCCTGGCAGGCCATGATCCATGTGCAGTTGCTGAGCAAGGCCGAACGCAGCGCCTCCAGTGCGGCACTGGCGGTCGTCGCCCGTCAGCGGATCATGCCCATCGCCATGCAACATCAGGCGCACATTCAGGTAGTGCAGAGCCCGCCGGGGCCACCGGTGCTGGCCCCCGTCGTTGCCGAAGTCTATGGACCTTCGGCGGCCATCCGCGATGCGGTCACCCGGCATGTCACCCGGGTATTCCAGCAGGCGGAAAATCTGACAGAGGTGGATAACACCCTCGAAGCCCCGCACGATTACTGGCATTTTCATCTGAATGCCATCAAGGCGGGGATGGCGGGGGTGCGTCCCAGTGCTCTTAATGCCACCCTGGCGATGACGCTGGGCGGCTACAAGCTGGGTAACTTCACCCCCTACGGCCAGAATCTGGCCGTACCCGCCGTGCTTCAGGCGCCTCTGGCCCTGCGCAGTAACGTCTATAGTTTAGCGGCATTGCCGGTACCCTCGGTGAGTTACGGCGCCATTCCCCTTTATACCCTCGGTCATTTTGATCGTCGTCCCGCTGAGCAACCCATTTACCAGCAGGATCTCAAACCGGTGGAATATGTGACGGCCGGCTGCAAGGGGCGCCTGGATGCGCCGCTGTACGGCATGCTGGAAGTCGAAAATGCCCTGACCAGTTATGTCGCACCCGATGGCCATCCCCTGGGGATCGACTGGATCAGCATTCCCTCGGGTACCCACGCCACCATCAAATGGGGCGGTGCCTGGACTGTCACTTACAAGACCTTCCGGGATATGGGAATTGCCTTTGCGGTGGCCATCATCCTCATCTACATGCTGGTGGTCTGGGAATTCGGTAATTTTGTCATTCCCGCCATCATCATGGTGCCCATCCCCCTGACCCTGATCGGGATTCTGCCCGGCCACTGGTTATTTGGCGCGAGCTTTACGGCCACCTCCATGATCGGCTTCATCGCTCTCGCGGGCATCATCGTGCGCAACTCCATTTTGCTGGTGGATTATTCCCAGCAACGAGTGGCCGAAGGCATGCCAGTCATGGATGCCCTGATTGAGGCCTGTGCGACCCGCACCCGCCCCATTGTCATTACGGCACTGGCATTGATGCTGGGTTCTGCAGAAATCATCACTTCGCCGATTTTTCGGGGCATGGGCATTTCCCTGCTCTTCGGGGTCATGGTTTCTACCGTGCTCACCCTGCTGGTTATTCCCCTGGGTTGCGTGAGCGGGCGTGCCGCCTTCTGTCCGGCAGGCATGGATCTGGGCGACGCCCCCACAGGCGCAGCACTTTTTCCTTTTGCCCCGGAACATCTCCAGGTGTCCCTGCCCCCCAGAGAAAGCCTGACGCGCAGCGATATTCCAGCAAGCACCCCGGCGCAGGACACAAAGCCGCAAGATGCGGGTCCACTGCGCATGACCCTGGATATGATCGGACAGGATATTCGCGCTTTTTTCCTGGCCATTCGCAAAATCCTGGCGGCTTTATGGGGTCAGCTCTGGGCCTGGTTACTGCAACGACCGACCACCCGCAACCCACCTGAATGGCCCGATCCCCATAGCCCTTCTGGCCCCATCACCCCGAATCCAGGCCCGGCTGGTCATCCGCCAGAGCCCGTCAAACCGACGACCGCGCAGGCGGAAAGCACCAGCCAGTCCGACGTCAGCCGTCAAGCCCCCACTGTCGCTCAGGCACCGGATGCAGCAGCAACGCAACGGGCCTCACGAAACAAAGGACGCGGCATTCATTTACGTTCACCCGGTTCCAAACCGAAAAAGGAGGATTAATTCCATGACGCGCCCTCAATCCCGCGCACCGCGTAGCCGCAAACATTTGTTCTGGCTGGGTGTGGCAGTGTGTACAGCAGTGGGTATGCAGGCCCAGGCCCTGGCAGCGGTAGATACGCCCTACTCTATCCCCAGCCCCTATGCCATCAACCCTGGCATGGCCGGCAATACAAGCTCTGACTGGTCCGCTGATTCCACCTACGCCGAATGGCATGGTTACGCGCCATATAACATGCCCAACCCATCCGCAGCCAGCAATAACTGGCACCGGCCGCAAACACCCATGCCCACAGCCACATTCAACGAAGTCGCAGACTGGGTACCCCCTCCACCCGGACCTTATCCCAACGGATCCCATGAAGGGGACATGGATGCCATAGCGCCATCTCCCATGGGCGCTCCCCAAGGCGGATACATGCCCGCTTATCCAGCAGCCCCAGGTGAGGGCGAAGCGAATTACGGACCCATGCGTCCTGCACCTTACGGTGGTCCCGCCATGCCTGGACAGGGCGCTACTAGTCCGGCTTATGGTCCCCCGGCATACGCAACGGGTCCTTACGCCCAGCCACCCCAATATGGTCCGGGACCGGGGTATGGCGCCCCCGACGCGCCAATGAACGGCGCAGGCTATCCTCCACCTGTAGGCTATCCACAGGGACCCTACCATGGACCATTTCCATCTTATGGCAGCCCCAACTTCGGGCCTATGGGTCCCATGCCCTACCCGGGCGCCGTCATGCCCTGGCAGAACGCAGCCAGGCCTGCTTATGCCGCGCCTCATCCAAATGTGCCTGCTTACGGCCCACCCGCCTATGGACCACCGCCATCCTTTGCCAGGCCACCCCAATATGGGCCGGTACCCGATTATGGCCAGTCAAACTATGGACCCATGCCATCCGCACCCTATCCGGGCGCCAACAGGCCCTGGCAAAACGGCCCCAGGCCAGATTTTGGCGCGCCTGCATACGGACCTTCACCTTATGGACCGCATCCCGAAGCCCGACCACCGCAGTTTTATGGTCCGCAACCTGGTTATGGCTACCCATAACCAGACAGACAGGGACAACGGTCCTCCTGAAAAAACAAGGAGAATGCAATGCAAACAGCAAAATGGTTAAAGGCAGCCATTCTATCTGCCGCCCTTGGAAGCTTATCTGTACCCGTTGCGGCCTATGCCTGGGAACCCTGGGGGGGCGGAGAAATGCCCTGGTCAGGCTGGCAGAACGCCATGCCCTGGAGTGGCTATTCCAATCCGTGGCAGAGCGATTCCGGACCATGGTCCGGTTATGGTGGTCCCTGGCAGGGTAGGAGCGGTCCCTGGAGTATGGGCAGTTTTCACATGACCTTTCCGCATTGGGGACCCATGAACTTCAATGGCGGCCCTTTCGGGGGATATGGTCGCCCCTGGTCAGGCTATGGCATGCCTTGGGATGGTGGCGGTATGCCCTGGGGCGGTGGTGGTATGCCCTGGGGTGGTGGTATGCCCTGGGGTGGTGGTGGCATGCCCTGGGGTGGTGGTGGTATGCCCTGGAGTCCCATGTCTTCCATGAACCCCATGTCGCCGATGGGGCCCATGAGTCCCTGGAGTACTTGGTGAGCAATTTGAACAGAATGCGTTTCAGCGGCGTCCACTGAGCCCATGCTGACGCAGATTTGTAAAGGAGTCTGTACGATGAAAATAAAATATTTCGCAAAAGCGGCCAGTCTTGCAGCAGCCTTGGGATGTGCCGGGTTCATGATGGCTTCACCCGCCTATGCCTGGGGTTGGGGACCTTGGAATGACATGCCCTGGAGTGGCTACAGCCATCCTTTCTGGGGAAATAGCGGACCATTCAGCGGTTATGGCGGCCCCTTTACCGGAAACAGCGGTCCCTGGGATATGGGGAGTATGAGCTTTCATGGTCCCCATGGAGGTCCCATGCAGTTGAACAGCGGCCATTGGGGCGCTTACGGTCAGCCTTACCGTGGCTATTACGGTGGAGGCTATGGTGGTGAACCCGACAACGGTTATGCTTACCCACCAGCACCGCAGGCTTATCCTCCCGCAACAGCCAGTTATCCTGCATACGGCAATTACCCTGAGGAGAATCCTAACAGCTACTACGCGCCGCCCCAGGCAACTCCCTATGCCGATAATCAGCAGCAGTATGCACCCCCTCCAGGACCTTATCGCCCCGGTTATGGATATCCATGATGCAGAAATGACCATGGGCTGCGCGCGCTTGCGCAGCCCGCTTTCTTTCGAGCTGAACATCTAAATAAATGCTGCATACAGGTGCCAAAAGAGGCCAGCCATGAAACGAATATTGGGTAAAATCATTGGGTTTATTATTCTGGTAGTCCTGGTTCTGATCGTCATAGCTGCCATTCAGTATCCCCAGCTCTGGCGCCATGACTGGCAGAATACGCGCCAGTACACCGAGCAAAAATGGCTGGCGATGCACCAATGGTGGGAAAACCAGGAAAGCACGCCGCTTTCCACGCAGTCCACACATCCGCCAGCAGCGCCGGTGACATCGGCAGCTGTACCGGCAAAACCTGATACGGCCACACATCCAGTCCCCGTGGCAGCGCCTGCAAAAGTCCGTTTTCCCAAAAATCTCACCCAGTCTCAGTACGCCTTGTTGATGGCCGCGCGCCAGGCGTTCTGGAACCACGATGTGAAAGCCGCTATTGCCGATTACCATGCGCTCATCGCGCAACTTCCTGAAGTTCCTGAACTTTATGGCGAATTGGGGAATATTTATTATCAGACAGGCCATCCTTTGTCGGCTGGCAAGGCTTATACCGGCGCTGCCAGGAGCTTGATCGCTGCACATCAATATCCCTCTGCCGCTGCACTATTACCCCTGATCAGTTCCCTGGACCCGAATCAGGCCACCCTCATCCGCCAGGCCCTGGCGCGTTAATCCTTAAGGAGTATGGAACCATGAGTGACATTCGAGAAGAGCCGCATTTGCATGGCGAAAATGCCGTTGTCAGTCCGGCCGAAGGCAGCACCGAAACCATCGTAGAAACCGAAACTCCCGCACATGTGGATACAGAATCGGTACACACCGGCAGTGAGCAGCCCCACCAGACTGCTGAATCCAGCACCACTGTAGATGCCGATGCGGCAGCTAGTGCGGCGGCTGCAGCAGCCGCTGCCGCAGCCGCGAGCAGTTCCAGTTACAGTAGTTATTCTCCTCCTCCACCACCCCCCGCCCAAAAGAAGGGGGGAATCAGCCGTTTTGTCGGATACCCCCTGATCATTTTGATTTTACTGATCATCATTGTCATTTTGTTCATTTGGGCCATAACCGCCAATGAACCCGGCAAAACTGCCGCAGCACCCACCCAGCCCGCGCAGAAAGTCCTGCATGTCACCAGTGCTCCCAGCATTGCCGCCATCACGCATAACAACAAGCCCCTGACCCCCGATCAGACCAAGCTACTCATGCAGGCACGCGGCGCTTTCTGGCATCATGACTACACCGGCGCCATCGCCGACTACCATCACCTGATCCAGGAAGCCCCTGATTCTCCAGCCGCTTATGGAGAACTGGGCAATGTTCTGTATATGACCGGGCACTATCATCAGGCCGGTAACGCCTATGGCCAGGCGGCCATGCAGCTGATTCATGCAGGACGCTATGCCGATGGCGCGGCGCTGATTCCTATTCTTGGACGGCTGGATCCGGCGGAAGCGCAAAAAGTGCAGGAAGCGCTTTCTCACGCCCCGGAAGCGGAAACCGGCATGCCTCCGGCTTGAGGCAAGCAGTAGTAAAGCATGCCCTGTTTACAGCGAAAAAAGCTGAATAAACCGGGCATGATGTACTTTAAATAAAGACCCCATTTCCTCATCAGGAGCCCAAACATCATGGCGGAACAACCGACTACGGAGTCATCCTCGCAGTCTCAGCATCATATTGCCGGCCTTTCGGACCGCCAGCTCAGACTGATTGTTTATGCAGCCCTCGTCGCCTTTCTGGTGCTGGCGGCCTATGAGTTTTATCTGGCCGTGGAAATGTCCCATGATCTGCATGAGATGACCGCGCAGTTCCAGAAAATGAGCCCCAATATTCAGCGCAACATGGACAGTATGTCCCGGAACATGACGCAAATGACCCATTCCACCAACTACATGGCGCGGGCTACCGGGCAGATGCAGGCTGAGTTCTGGAGCCTGAACCGCAACATCACTCCACCTTTTTCCTTTCTCAGTGGCATGTTGCCCTTCAATCATAATGACCCTACTTACGGACCCCGGGCCCCCCTACCCCCTCCCCGCCAGGAAGCCTATGATGGGGTAGCACCAGGATATAATCCGCAATATCAAAGTGGCTATCCGTACCAGGGGGATGCCTATGGCAACCAGTAACCCCGAGAGCGCGGTGCTAGCCCAGGAGAAAACAATGGCATCACTGAGCACCGAACTGGAAACCCTCTGTGAAGTTTTGCCCGAATTACTGGACTCCATAGATGCGGGCATTTTGTTGACAGATATTCAGGGGAAAATTGAATTCTGCAATGCCGCCGCCAAGTCCTTACTGGAGGTTCCGACCCTGGAGCACCTGCGCAGCATCCCGGGGGGCAGCGTGCAAAAAGAACTGGTCCGGGCCGCTATTGCTGCCGGACAGGACGATGCCGTCAGTCGTCCGCAAACAGGCTGTATTCGTTGGGATCATTTGCTGCCGGTCAGTGAAGGCGACCATAAAACTCTCCAGATCAGAACCCGCCTGGTCGAACGCAAGCAACACAAACGGCGCATTTTTTTCATCGAGGACGTTTCCGAGCTGCGTCATGCTGAACGGATTCTGGGGGGCACCCGCAGTGTCGGTTTCATTACCGATGATCCGCATATGCGCGATGCCCTCGAATTGATAGAACAGGTCGCAGCCACCGATGCCAGCGTCATCTTTCAGGGAGAATCCGGATCGGGTAAGGGGCTGATGGTCCGTTTGCTCCATCAACAAAGTCATCGCGCCAAAAAAGCCCTGATCGAAGTGAATTGCGCCGCTATTCCCGACAATTTATTTGAAGCCGAGTTTTTCGGCTCTGTCAAAGGCGCCTTTACAGGCGCCGTCACCGATAGGATCGGTCGCTTTGCAGCGGCGGATGGCGGCACCCTCTTTCTGGATGAGGTCAGCGAGTTACCTAAACATCATCAGGCCAAACTCCTGAAGGTATTGGAAGACATGCGCTATGAGCCGGTGGGCAGCACCAAAACTCAACAAGTGGATGTCCGGGTTGTGGCAGCCAGCAATCGTAATCTCAAAGAGCTGGTAGAAAATGGTGATTTTCGCAGTGACCTGTTCT
This sequence comes from Acidithiobacillus sp. TH-A117, assembly GCF_057473465.1. NCBI lineage: Bacteria > Pseudomonadati > Pseudomonadota > Acidithiobacillia > Acidithiobacillales > Acidithiobacillaceae > Acidithiobacillus > Acidithiobacillus sp. TH-A117. The sequence continues at coordinate 5,485 of NZ_JBYCKQ010000028.1, read as the reverse complement.
ATCGCCTGAATGTGATCCCCATCCGGATTCCGGCTCTGCGTGAACGACCTTCTGACATCATGCTGCTAGCCGAGCACTTCCTGAAAATCACTGCCGGGGGTCACAAGAAAAAACTCGGTTCTGCGGCAAAACATCTATTGCTCGATTATCCCTGGCCGGGAAATGTTCGGGAACTGCGCAATGTCATGGAATACGTGGCTATTTGCAGCGCCGGATCGGAAATCAGTGACAGCGACTTTCCCAAGGATTTTCTCGACAGAATGCATTCGAGATCTGTGACCAACTCCACTGCTGCAGACTATGAAAGCGACGCCGGTTACGGCCGCGATAGACTTTTACAACTGCTCGATAAACATGGCGGCAATCGTGCCGCTGCCGCGCGCGAACTCGGCATTGATCGTGTCACCCTGTGGCGGCATCTGTCCCGCTTGGGCATTACCGGAAAAGACAGCAATAGCCACCTGGGCAGTTAATATCAGGGCTTCTGAAGCATATAGAAGCCCTGACACTCCGTTTAATATCTATTAAATTTTCGACATGGCCGAAAAACTTTTCACAAAGGGACCCGCCATGCGCGGATCTTTGAGCATGCTGGCATAATCCCCCACCTTGAATTTGATTTTTCCGGTCGTAAAGGCCATTCCCAGACCGGTCATTCCCGGTGATTTTTCGATCCACTTCAGCCATTGCGGATGCTGGGCCCGAATATCCCAGTTGAGGGGCTGATCCGTATAGGGTCCAAAGGCCGTCGCCTGGCCGTTTTGTACCACCAGAAACGCCCGGGGCTTTTCTTCTTCGGGATAACCATAACCAATGACCGAATTAAAGCCAATCTGGGCCAGGGCACCAGAAAGTTCCGGGTCCTTGTTCCATTCTTCTACAAAGCGGGCCATCCATGCGGGTGAAAACAAATCTGCCATTTTTAACTCTCCATTTTTATCATCAAACACCAGCGCAACAGGTGCGCACAAAACGCAAAGCTTTAATGCATATTTCATACCAAAATTTAATATCTTGATAAACATATAATTTTAATGAAAAGAAAAAATGACACATGCAACACTCATTTAAAATGATGATGAATAATCATCAACCTAGACTCATCAGACAGAAACATCTGTTGCAAGCCCTTTTGCAACATATCCACAGTTCCCCCTGAATTTTCTCCGCGCCTCCATGTGTTGCAATGAGTGTTGCCCACATTTGCCCTGCAACAATCCATTTCAGATTGAAAAAACATCAACTTTTATGATTTACGTTGCATGCGCTCCATCCGCCAGATAAGAGTTACATCATAAAAACAAAAGGTTAAAACGTGGCACGTAGTATGCTTATACAGTCTTGGAATCCGCTTCATCCTCAGTCGCGCCCTTCAAAGGCTTCCGACAAAAGAAGTGGGTATTTTTTGAAAGGCAAAAGGAGTATGTGATGCAGCACTCATCAAAATTCACACGGACTGTACGTTCGCTGACCATCGCAGCCGGTATCGGCGCCGCAGGGATGCTCATCGCAGCCCCCGCATACGCTTGGGGTCCCTGGGGTGGCGATATGCCGTGGAGCGGCGGCGGTATGCCCTGGTCCGGTTATAGTGGTCCGATGAACGGAAACAGCGGCCCCTTCAGTGGCTATGGCGGTCCCATGCAAGGTTCCAATGGTCCCTGGGATATGGGTGGGATGAGCTTCAATGGTCCACGCGGCGGTCCCATGAACATGAACAGCGGCCCCTATGGTGGATACGGCCAGCCTTACCAGGGCGAATATCAAGGGGGTGGCAGCTATGCTTATCCGCAACCATCTTATGGGCAGCCCTACTACGGACCAAGTCAGGGCTATGCGCGTTATCCGGCCCCACAACCAGGCTATGCCTATCCCAACCAGGGGCCCAACCAGGGACAGTACCCGCAGCAGATGCGTCCCAGCATGCCCCCACCACCCATGGGCCCTTATCAGTCACCCTACGGGTATTCCCCTTATGGATACGGCCGCTAGATCAAGAATCAGGCCCGCCCGGGAACCCTTATGGGTTCTCACCCAGAACGGCATGGGGCACTGATGCGTCTGGTCGTAGCATCCATGAAAGGCGGGTCCGGCAAGAGCACGGTCAGTTTCAACTTGGCCGTGTGGCTGGCCTATCGGGTTCCTGTACAACTGTATGATCTGGACCCACAGGGGACTTTGCTGGACGTATGTCATGATCGCCAAGACCTGCAGATTCATCCCGCCCTTACTGTGGCTACTGATCTGGACAAGGCCACAGACGCCGTTTACCAGGTGATGGACTGCAGCTATTCTGAGTTAACCGGTTTTCGCCGCGCATTGTCAGTTGCAGATGCCATCCTGATGCCCGTCGGTCCCAGTCAGGCGGATATCTGGTCGGCCCAGCGTTTTCTGGAGGCCTGCCGGCAATGGTCAGCACCCCCGGTCAGGGCATTCATTAATCGTGCTGACACCCATCATGCCATCCGCGAAAGTGATGAAGCGGAGGCCATGCTCGCAGAGTTAACCGACCTCCAGCCTTTGGGCCTGCGTCTCGGGCAACGCACGGCCTTTCGTCGCTCTCTCAGCGAAGCCCAAGCCGTATTCGAACTGGATGCCCGTAGCAAGGCCAGCCAGGAACTGGAAAAACTGGCAGCTGCACTCTATCCGGAACTACGCAAGCGTTCTGCTGACTGAATCATGTTTTTTTCCGAATCCAACCTCAATTATGGAGGCGCACCCATCATGCATCATTCCTCCCCCAATTCCTGGCTCAGACGACCTCTTTTCAAGGCTGCAGCACTGGTGACCTGTCTTTTTGCGGGCACCGGACTGCAACTGTTGACGAGCGGAGCCCATCTCCGGATTTTGTCTTGTAGCATTATTGCCAACGCGGCCGCCGCAGTACCTGAAAAACCTACCCATGCGGGAGTGCCCAAGCCTTATCCTCCGCACAAGAACATCAAGGCAGCTCCGGCGCTATCCATGCCCAAACCAGCCTCGACCAAAACCTTGAGCAAGGCGGAAACCAAGCTGCTGTTACAGGCACGGGCAGCCTACTGGCGGCGGGACGCACCGAAAGCCATTGCCGATTACCAGAAATTGCTCAAGGAAGCGCCCGATCATCCCGGAATTTATGGGGAATTGGGCAATGTGTACTACATGACCGGAAGGTATCCAGAAGCCGCTATTGCCTACGGTAGCGCCGCTCGCACCATGATTCGTCTGGGACGCTTTGACGAAGCCTATGGCTTGTTGCCACTTATCGACTCTCTGAATCCCCGGGAAGCCGCCGCTATTGACCATCACCTCCAGGTACAAAGCAAGGCTGCGACCCGAAAGGCCACTGCAGCCCCCCACAAGGGGACCAAGCCTGTACCACCATCCCCTGCCCCGCATTGAAAAGCAGGGCACCAGCCCCTTATCATCCCGGTTAGTTTTCACCTGCCGAGGATGATGCCGTGCAAGAACTCACCCTGACCCGACCCGACGACTGGCATCTGCATCTGCGTGACGGAGCGACCATGGCCTCGGTGCTGCCCGACACTGCCCGACGCTTTGCCCGGGCCATTGTCATGCCCAACCTGAAACCGCCGGTCACCACGGTGGAGCTGGCCAGCGCCTATCGGGACCGGATACTGGCAGCCCTGGAAAAAGACGCCGTTTTCCAGCCGCTCATGACCCTTTATCTGACGGATAACACGACGGCGAGTGAAATCGAAGCAGCCAAAAACAGCGGCTTTATCCAGGCGGTGAAATATTATCCCGCAGGAGCCACCACCCATTCAGAAAACGGGGTTACGGACCTCAAACGAGTGTACAAGGTGCTCGCAGCCATGCAAAAGCACGACCTGCCCCTCCTCCTGCACGGCGAAGTCACTGATCCTGAAGTGGATGTTTTTGATCGCGAGGCCGTATTTATCGAGCGTCATCTCCAGCCTTTGATCCGGGATTTTCCGGGCTTGCGCATGGTGCTGGAACACATCACCACCCGCACCGCCGCCCAGTTTGTGGCCGAGGCCGGGCCACAGCTTGCCGCCACCATTACCGCCCACCATCTGCTGCTCAATCGCAATGCACTCTTTGCGGGGGGTATCCGGCCCCATCATTACTGCCTGCCCATCCTTAAGCGGGAAACCCATCGCCAAGCCCTGCTGCAAGCGGCTACCAGCGGTAATCCCCGCTATTTTCTCGGCACTGACAGCGCCCCGCACCCCCGTCAGGACAAAGAATCGGCCTGTGGCTGTGCCGGTATTTATACGGCTCATGCTGCCATTGAACTGTATGCCGAAGTATTTGCAGCAGCAGACGCCCTGGACCGTCTGGAAGCCTTTGCCAGCTTTCACGGCCCGGACTTCTACCGACTTCCCCGCAACCAGGACAGCATCATCCTGGAAAAAACCTCCTGGACCGTAGAGGAAAGCTTAGACTGCGGAAAAGATACCTTGATCCCGCTGCGCGCTGGGCAGGCCGTTCACTGGCGGATTAAAGAAACGCAGAGAGCCCAGTAACTGCTAACCCTATCTGAATCCCTCCATCGACTGACGAAGCGGGTGCAGTGACAGAATTTTGCGGAAGTGAAAGCCTGCTTTCCTGCGGTGGACAAGGTGGGCGACACATATGTGTTCGACGCGGATGGCAATAAGCTCCGGCTGATTGCCGCCATTCATTTCAACACCGGGAAAGTGTTTGTACGGGCGGTGATGACGCACAAGGCTTATGATAGAGGAGACTGGAAATGAATAATGCACAACTGGATTTGGCATTGGCACATTGGTCTTATGTTGCGCCGCTACTGACCCCGCCCACAAACGATGCGGAATATCAGGCGTTGGTGAAATCGCTGGATATCATTCTGGACGCGGGAGGTGCGGATGAATCCCACCCCTTGGCGGGCCTGGCCGCTATGGTCGGGGATTTGATGGAAGCCTATGAGTCCGGGCACTATCCCATGCCGGAGGCCATGACAGCGACGGAAGCCTTGGCGTTTCTGATGGCGCAGCATGGCTTACAATCATTAGGAGGATTACAAAGATGAGCAGAATGCACAATCCGGCGCATCCGGGTGAGGTGTTGCGGGAATGGTTGCCGGAGGATATGACGGTGACACAGGCAGCCAAGGATTTGCGGGTGAGTCGGTTGACACTCTCCAAACTGCTGAATGGACATGCCGGGGTGACGGCGAATCTGGCATTGCGCTTGGCTGCCTGGTTGGGTACGTCGCCGGAGTTCTGGCTGGCGATGCAGACCCAGTGGGAACTCTGGCAGGCTGAACAGTTGCCCCGTCCCGACATTACGCCACTGGCGCGGATGGCGCGATAGCATGGCCCCATGCAGCATAGAGAAAATGAGTTGTGTGTGAATTGATAACTTATTGTTTTATTTGGTGCTGGCGAGAGGAATCGAACCCCCGACCCACTGATTACAAATTGTATTTTATTTCAATCTAACGTATTGATAAGTAATGATAAATAACTTTACTGTCTAAGAAATTAAGGCAATACAGCGC
>NZ_JBYCKQ010000027.1:0-18345 GCF_057473465.1 Acidithiobacillus sp. TH-A117 | reverse complement strand
GGATCCGCGTCATGGTGCGATTACTGACCACTGACAGCGCATATAACGAGCTTGGCAAGAATGACCTTGCCTATGCCCTGGATGCTGTTGAGAACGCCCTGGAAGATGCCTGTAATTGCTCTGGGGCGCTTACCGAGATGGTGACGCACGCGAAACCGTAATCAGATACGACCCCCCAACCGCAACCCCTGATCTTCGGATGCAGGGGTTTTTCTTTGAGCTGGCTTTGTTACCGTAACGGGTGGATGGCGTCTGGACGTGGGCAGCGCCAGCACAAAAATATCAGGCATTTTCGACAAACGCCTACACCACGCCTACACCGTGAACACCAGACAAAAATAAAGGCCCAAGCGAAACGCTCAAGCCTTTGATTTAATTGGTCGGGGCGATAGGATTCGAACCTACGACATCCTGCTCCCAAAGCAGGCGCGCTACCAAGCTGCGCTACGCCCCGTCGCGGCAGAGAATAGCGGCTTGGCGGGCCGGGGTCAATCCAGACGGGACAGTTTCCGACGCAGGCGGTCCAGTTCGGTGCGGGCCAGGGCGATACCATCATTCAGCCGCTGCCGTTCCCGGTCGCTCAGTTCCTTGCCTTTCTGGACCAGTTCTTCACTGTAAATGGCGATGGTGTCCAGTAATTCTTCCACTCGTTCGTTCATCCGTTCACGGGAAGCCACGACCCTGTCCCAGGCACGGTTGGCTTGATGGCGGATTTGTTCACGGGTGCGATCTCCCGCCTGAGGGGCAAACAGCAGGGCAGTTACAGCACCTGCGGCAGCACCGGCCAATAGGGCAATACCCAGGGCGCTGTAACCAAGACCGCCATTACTTTCGTTGTCGTAATCCATCATAGTCAGACTCCTTCATCAGGTGATGACAGTGGGGGCCTTGCGGCCCGTAAGTTGTTCGATGCGGGTCAGATCCTTGCCCAGGGTGATCAGATCACGCAGTACCCTTTGCGGATCAAGTTGTTGTCTTGCAGCATCCTGCTCCAGATGTTCATGGTAGATGCGGACGGTCGCGCCTTCGGTTCCGGTTCCGGACAAACGCACTATCAGCCGCGCGCCATCTTCAAACAGCAGGCGAATACCCTGATGGCTGCTGATGCTGCCATCTATGGGATCAGTATAAGCAAAATCATCGGCTTTTTGCACCACGCGCCCGGCCAGGGTTTGTCCCGCCAGTATGGGCAGCTGGGCGCTCAGCGGCTTCATGATTTCTTCGCCAGCACTGGCGGGGATATTCTCGTAATCATGGCGGGTGTAATAATGCCGTCCGAAATCCTGCCAATGTTGGACAACAATATCCGCTACGGATTTTCCGCTGGCCGCGATAATGGACAGCCAGGCCAGTACGGCCCAGAGCCCGTCTTTTTCGCGGACATGATCAGAACCCGTGCCAAAACTTTCTTCGCCACAGAAAGTGATTTTTCCGGCATCCAGAAGATTGCCGAAAAACTTCCAGCCCGTAGGCGTTTCATAATGAAGAATACCCAGGCGTTGCGCCACCACATCGGCCGCCTGGCTGGTGGGCATGGAGCGGGCTATGCCTTTCAGGCCCGCCTGATAGGCGGGAATGTGGGTGGCATTGGCGGCCAGTACGGCGAGGGAATCACTGGGAGTGACAAAAAAACCGCGTCCCAGAATCATGTTGCGATCGCCATCTCCGTCAGAGGCTGCGCCGAAGTCCGGTGCATCTTCCGCAAAAAGCGCGTCGGCCAGGGATTTGGCGTAAACCAGATTGGGATCAGGATGGCCACCACCAAAATCCGTCAGGGGAATGCCATTGATGACCGTTCCCTGGGCGGCACCCAGCTGATTTTCGAGGATTTCCCGGGCATAAGGGCCGGTGATGGCGTGCATGGCATCAAAGCGCATGCGGAAAGGGCCGGCAAACAGGCGTCGCAGCGCGTCGAAATCAAAAATGCGTGCCATGAGTGCCGCATAGTCGCTGACAGGATCGCAGACCTCAACCAGCATTTCGCCCAGTGAGAAACTGCCCTCATGATCAATATCCACATCGGCCGTGTCCAGAATCCGGTAGCTCTGGATGTTTTTGCTGCCCGCCCAGATGGTGTCTGTCATTTTTTCGGGAGCAGGGCCGCCATTGCTGATATTATATTTGATGCCAAAGTCGTGATCGGGGCCCGCCGGGTTATGGGAAGCGCTGAGGATGATGCCACCATGGGCATGGTGAGCGCGAATGACGGCGGAAACGGCTGGGGTGGAAAAAAGCCCGCCCCGGCCGACCATGACCTTACCCCAACCATTGGCGGCGGCCATCCTTAAAATGATCTGGATGGCTTCGCGGTTGAAAAACCGGCCATCCCCACCCAGCACCAGGGTTTTACCCATGCGATCCGGAATGGCTTCAAATATGGATTGGACAAAGTTTTCGAGATAATGGGGCTGCTGAAAAATGGTGACTTTCTTACGTAGCCCGGAAGTGCCCGGGCGTTGATCGGGAAAAGCCTGCGTAGGAATATTCAGCACCGCCATGGCACACCTCAGGGTTCCAGTGGTAAGTCGATAATGGTTGTTTGACGGCTGGCATCGGTACGAATCCAGGCTGTATAGCCGCCAATCTGCCAGGAGCTGACCACCGCGCCACCCGCTTCAATGGCTTTTTCGCTGGCACGGACCACGTCCGCATCACTGGCTTCATCCCAGTCGGCAGTGACATGGCGGCGGAGGAGTTCCTGGGGGTCCAGTTCCCCGGATTCAAATATGGCCTGGGCATCCGGAGACACGTAAATGGAGCCGAGTTCAAAGAGCATAGTTTTTTTCATGGTTCTCAAATTATAGCAGGAGGGAAAAAATCACAAGGCAAAACCTTGAGTACGTAAAAAATCCCGGCTGGGGCTGGCACACTGCTGCATCAAGGCAATCCGCTGGGGATTGTGCCGGGCACGACGCGCCCAGACTCTGGGTTGACTGAGGCCGGCAGCGGCATAAACCTGTTCGGAAGGGAAAAAACAGGTGCGCAGAAATTGCCGGAATACTTCGCGCAATACCGGGCTGATCATCTTCTTTTTCAGGGTGTTCATGGACTGGCTGCGCATCTGGATGGTGGTACGGGCAAAAGCCATGTGTCGTGCTTCTTCGCGCATGTGAACATGGGTAATGGCGAGGACCGCAGAAGGCAGATCCTTTTGAGAAAATATCAGACGATTCATCCGATCAGGTACGTCTTCACCAATCAGAATGGTCGCCCAGAAAGCCGCAGAGCCCTCTGGCGCGTAGCGGGCAAAAAGGCGGGCGAGGTGAGGGCGCTGACTGAGCGGGGTCATGAAAGGCAGGTGAGAGCGTTGCTGAAGCTCCAGAAACATGAGACTGTGCCCGACTTCTTCTCGCAATTCATGCAGTTGATAATGATATCCAAGGGGATCGCGATACATTTCCTGCAGAGAATTGGCACTCAGACGCTGAATGAACAGGGCTTCCAACCAGAGTCCCAGCTCACAGAAAGAGACGAATTCGACCTGGGACAGGCGGATGCGCTCCTCGGTGCTCAATTGCGCATATTCGGGCAAACCATACAGTGAAACCAGGGTTTCGGGGAGCCAGGCCTGTTCTTGAGACAGACTTTCCCAGGGCACGGTGCTGACAGGATCCCGATATTGACTGCTATGGGCAGACAAACGCTTGACCAGCGCGTCATGATGGCGTTGGATGCGGGCCTGTACAGGAAGGTTGGACGCAAAAGTCATACGCTATTGTGCCATGCTCTAGGAGACGCTCCAAGCTTTTAGCGGGCTGAGTCCCTTTGCCTGGCGCAGGGCAGACAGGGCGTCGCTGACCGAATAGCGGGCTTGCCAGCCCAGCACTAGTTGGGCCCGGCGAGTATCGACAATGAGTGGGTTTTCCAGAACCTGCAGCCAGCCCGGATCCCCGAGTCCCCGGCTGAAAGGCCGCAGGCTCCGGTGGAGTTGATGCAACTGTCGAGGATTAAAAGGTAAATGCCAGCGTCGCGGAATGCAGGACCAGGGTATAGGGTCGGAGGCGGCAATATTGAATATGCCCCCCTGGGGATGTTCCAACGCGGCTAACAGTGCATCGGCGGCATCGTCTTCATGCAGGCACTGGATGGGTAGATCCGGATGCTGCATACGCAGAGCGAAAGAACTGGTGGCAATGCTATTGACCAGCGGCTGACCGCGGGGGCCAATGATGGCATGCAGCCGCAGCCGGGTGACCGCCATTTCGGGGGTTTGAGCACAGAAGTCGTCCAGCCAGGATTCCAGGGCGGCCTTGTCTTCGCTGTAAGCAAAACCGGGTACGGGTCGGCAGGGCCAGCTTTCCTCCAGGGGCACAGGATTATCGGGCCAGGCTCCGTAGGCGGCTACACTACTGGTATAAATGACATGCCCTACACCTGCCCTGGCCGCCGCCTGAAAAAGATGCTGACTGCCATGTACGTTGACATCCTGCATTTCTTTGCGCCAGCGAGACTGCGGCCCCAGCTGGGTGCTGAGTACCATAAATGCCAGGTGGATGAGGCAATCCACTGCCGATAAATGTTGTGTCAGCTGCGGATCGCGAATATCGAGGGGTAGATAACGCATTTTGCGGGAGCGCAAGGCGGGTGCCCGGGTATCCAGCGCTATGACTTGTTCAATATCGGGATGCTGCAGGAGCTTCGGGAGCAGTGCAGCGGCCGTATGCCCTGCTGCGCCGGTAACCATGACCCGCATCAGTGATGATCCGGAGGACTCAGTGCAGGAATGACTTCTTCGGCCAGAAGCTGCAGGGAACGGCGGGTCACGGCGCTGGGCACCATCCCGGCTCCGACGGCTAGTATCAACCGATCGACGCCGGCACGGGCATATCGGGAGAGTTTTTTGCGACAGGTATCGGGATCACCGACTACGACCATGCCCATGCTTTCGAGCAGGCGTAAATTGAGGCCACGGCGCAGCAATGGCTCCAGAAAACCCAAGCGGTGGTAGTACTCGTAACTTTCCCGCAACTGTGCCAGTACCGGTCGGGTTTGATCCAGCAGGCGCTGATAATACCAGGTAAATCCTTCGGCGAGTCGTCTGGCTTCGGCAGCATCTTCCAGACAAAGACAGCCGATGGTCATGGCGAAGCCATTATTCTGTCCAGCCAGGAGAGGGCCGGAGCTGTGCTGTTTTTCCCAGCTTTTTTTGTAGGCGCGCAGGTCCTGTTTGATCATGAACCAGGGCTTGAAAGGGCCGGAGAGTACGCCTATGCCTTCCTGGGCCGCCCATTGAAAAGTGGCGGGACTGACAGCCGCTGTCCACAGCGGCGGATGGGGTTGCTGGATTGGTTTGGGAAGTATGTCGAGATCTTCAAACTGATAAAGTTTGCCCTGGTGGTTGAAAGCAGGCCCGCTGGCTTGGCGAAGAATCTGCAAGCCTTCCTGCATATGAAGACGGCTGTCGGCCATCTGGCTGCCAAACAATGCATATTCTTTGGGTGAAAACCCCCGACCAACGCCCAACTCCAGACGTCCCTGGCTGAGGATATCCAGGGCGGCCACCCGCTCGGCAACGCGGACTACATGGTTGTAGGGGAGGACCACCACTGCATGTCCCAGGCGCAGATGTTGGGTGCGCTGGCTGGCTGCCGCTAGAAAGACCTCGGGAGCGCTGGAGTGGGAATATTCGCGCATGAAATGATGTTCTACCAGCCAGGCGCCATGAAAGCCCAAGCTGTCAGCGAGGCTGAGTTCGTCCAGAGTTTCATGATAAACTTGGGCTTCGCTACGCCCCAGGTGGGCGGGAACCGCCAGTTCGTAAAAAAGATCAATTTTCACTGTTGAGGAGCCTCCGTGACCCCGATTGCATCTACGCCGCGCCAGATTGCCGAACGCTTGCAGATTGCCATTCTCACCTCAGAACAAATGCGCCTGCACTGGGAAGATGAAAGCACAGGCATCCATTATATGGAAGTCGTCATGCCCCTGGAATGGCAGGAGAGCCCGGAAGGCGATTATCTACTCTGCAAGGTGCTGGCAGAAAACCTGGAAGTGCGGGTGCGCGTCGACCTGATCCAGAATCTGCCGACGCCTGTAAAGTGAGGATAGCAGATCAAGGCTGCCCTGGTATTTTGGTTTTATGAATTTTCTGGAGATTCGAGCACTTGCGGAAAGATTTTTTCCCGATAATACGCCAGCTCATCAATAGACTCGCGGATGTCTGCGAGCGCTTCGTGTTTTTCCGCCTTGGGAAATTTTGGAAAACCCGGATACCAGCGGTATGTGAGTTCCTTGAGGGTGCTGACATCAATCATGCGGTAGTGAAAGAAGCGTTCCAGTCGCGGCATGAGACGGGCGAGAAAACGGCGGTCCTGACAAACGCTGTTGCCACAGATGGGCGAAGTACCAGCGCTCACATGGGCATGAAGAAAATCCAGAGTTTGGGTTTCCACCGCCTGGGTATCCAGACGACTTTCCCGCACCCGCTGAATGAGTCCCGATTGACCATGGGTACGTTGATTCCAGTCGTCCATCTGCTGCAGGACGGCGTCGGGGTGATGCACCGCTAGTACCGGCCCTTCGCAAATGATGCGGAGCTGGTTGTCGGTAACAATGCTGGCGATCTCCAGAATTTCATCCTGCTCGGGGTGCAGGCCGGTCATTTCCAGATCCACCCAGACCAGGCGCTGGTTTTTGGGGTCCATACGACATCCTTGTTGATCAAACAACATTAGTATATCATGGCAACCGCAATATAAAAAAAGACGGATCAAAGATCCGTCTAATAGCCGCAAAACAACCGCTACAAAACCGTTTGATACCTAAAGCACTGCGGCCTTCGGGCCGACGGTGCATAAAATTTAAACTGCGCTCCCTCTAAAGGTTTGGGTACTTTTGCCCTGACCATGGAATGTATAATATATTGTCATTGTTTCTGGAATATTTCCGCAAAAGCCTCCTGGAAGTTTATGGGAAGGCCGCGCTGTTATTTTCGCCATAAAAAAAGACGGATCAAAGATCCGTCTAATAGCCGCAAAACAACCGCTACAAACTTTTAAAAACAATACCCGGTGGTGCTTTTGTCTATCCGGGCCTGCTAAAAATGCGCTCCACTCACTCTTTTGGTTTGGGTACCGTTGCTGCCTATGGTGTTATAGTGCCTGATAAATATTTCGGGAATATTTCCTGATAAAATCCATCAAGACAAAGGCAAGTACAGGCGAGAGAGACTATGGCTGTTGTGCTGATAGTGGATGATGATCAAAGGCTTGCAGAAATGCTGCGGGAGTATCTCGAAGCGCAGGGCATGGCGGTTTTGCTGGCGGCCAATGGCCAACAGATGCGCCAGCAGCTGGCTGCAGGGCCTGTAGATGTGATGGTGCTGGACTGGATGCTGCCGGGGCAGGATGGCATCAGCCTCGCCAAAGAATTGCGCCAAAAAGAAGGTGGACCGCCTATTCTCATGCTCTCCGCCCGGGGCGAGGATGATGAGCGCATTCTCGGCCTGGAAAGTGGCGTCGATGATTATCTGGCCAAACCATTTAATGCTCGGGAACTATTAGCCCGTCTTCGGGTGCTGTTGCGGCGCAGTGGTAAGGATGAGGGAGCTGACAAGGTCGTATTTGGAGATTTTCGCTTGCAGATATCGGAGCGCCGTTTGTATCGGGAAGATGTCGAAGTAGATATCAACCCGGCGGAGATGGACTTGCTGCTGGTTTTTGCCCAACGCCCCAAGCGCATTTTGAGTCGGGATTTGTTGCTACAGTTACTGGGAGGCGAAGAGGATGGGCGTTTTGATCGCAGCATAGATGTCCGGGTTACCCGCTTGCGCAAGATTCTTGAGGAAAATCCCCGTCAGCCCCGCTTTTTACAGACCGAGCGCGGGACGGGTTACCGCTTTGTGCCGGCTCCCTGATGTTTCGGCGCGGCCGTAACCTGTTTTCACAAACTGCCTGGACCCTGGGGCCGGGCATAGTAGTTTTACAGATTCTCACTCTGGTGATTATTGTGTTGACCGTACTTTATCCCCTGGCTGAACGCTCTGCAGAGGATCTGGCCGGACTGATTGTGATCAGTGCGCAAACCTATCAAGAGCTTTCCCCCGCCGAGCGACCGGCCTTTCTGAAAAGGCTGAAGGCCGATAACGGCGTGGAGATTTCCGCGCAACTGGACCGCTCTATACGGCATACCCATGGTCATATATACGGCTGGCTTTTAAGCCAGGCTTTAAGTAAACGTCTGGGGAAACCGGTTCCCGTCGATGTGCTGGGGGGGGCGGTACGGACTTTCTGGGTACCGGTGAATATTTCCGGACAGACTATCTGGGTGCATTTTGATCGTGGACGTCTGGCTTCTTCCTTGCCTGTTGCCATGATTTTTGTCCTGGCCTTTTCGACACTGGCGCTGGTGCTTTTGACCATGATTCTGGTGCGACGGGTACTCCGGCCTTTGGGGGTCATTTCCCAGGCGCTGAGGGGTTCGCTCAAGGCGCCCCTGCCGACTTTACCCCCAGACGGGGCCTATGAATTTCAGAATATTCTCGACATTTTTGCCGAGTTGCGCACCCGCTTACAGGCCATGATTAATCATCAATCTTTGCTGCTCACCGGGATTTCCCATGATTTACGTTCACCTCTGGCGCGCTTGCGCATGGCCTGGGAGTTACTTCCGGAAAATACGTCAGCGCGCTTAAAGGAGGGAATGTTGCAGGATATTGAGCGTATGGATGCCCTGCTCGGACAATCCCTGGATCTGGGTCGCAGCATGGTAGCCAAGGTGGCCGATTTTGATTTGATGGTATTGATGGCAGAAGTGGGCGCCGAATTTGAGCGGACGGGGGGGCGCTGGCAAGCACAACTGCCACGCCGTTATCCATTTCGCGGGGATCGGGAAGCGCTGCGCCGTCTGTTATCCAATTTGCTGGATAATGCCATGCGCTATGGCGGCGGCGCAGTCCATGTGGAATTCAAAAAAATGCCGAATCAAGTGCTGATTCGCCTCTGTGATCAGGGTCCGGGCATTCCGGAAATGGAGATGGAAAAAGTATTTGAACCCTTTATTCGCCTGGATGATGCCAGAGGCCACGGTGAGGGGAGTGGCCTAGGTCTGGCTATTGCCAGACAACTGGCAGAAGCCCAGGGGATGCGTCTGCGCTTGCTGAATGGGGCCAGTGGTGGCTTATGTGCCGAATTATCCTGGTCAGTGTGAGAGTATTAAAATTTGGAGGTTGCGGGTTCAGGTATAACCGAGTTCTGCACTACTGATTTGGTGCTCCCAGAGCATCTTACCTGCAGTCGATTTGCAGCTCAGCAGCAGATGGCGATCCCTGCCTTTGCCAAGAAACGCGATGCTGCAGTAGTTTCGCGCCTCTACCAGTGTGCCGGGAACCCGATAGGGGTTGGCGTCGCCTCTGGCAGGGCTGGAATTGAGGGGAGAACTGGTGAGCTCCCAAAGGGGATAATCGTGCTTGCCTGAATAGCGGGGGCGCGTCCTGCGCATCAATTCGCTGATATGGCGGTCTCCCGAAAGAAACAGGAGTCCTTTGATGGGGTTATTCTGTAACCAATCCATAAAGTCCTGACGTTCTTCCGGATACAGATTCCAACCTTCGTAAGCGTCATCGTCGTTGAAGAGTTGGCCACCTGCCGCGATGATTTTGAAATGGGCCCGTGAACTCAGTAAGGCGTTTTTGAGCCAATCCATTTGGAGCTTGCCAAACATCTGCTTGCCCCGAGAGAGGGGCGCGGCGTCGGCGTCCCGGTACCAGCGATCATCCAGCAGGAAAAAGTCGGCATCGTTGAGCGTGCATTGAGTAAATACCCCTGGTGTTTCTGGCAGGCCATAGGCTGTATTGGCCCAGTAGTTTTCAAAAAGACGTAAGGCACTTTCTTTCAGGACGAAACTGCTATCGCTATCATTGGCGCCGTAATCATGGTCGTCCCAAATGGCAATCTGTCGGGTTGATTGCAGAAATTTCTGCAGCGGAGGAAAAGCGCGATCCGTCCAGTAGCGCATCGCCATGCCCGCAGGGCTTTGTATGTCGGCCTCGCGAAAATAGAGGTTATCTCCCAGCCAGATCATCATCTCCGCAGCTTCGGCCGTCATGGGATCATAGATCTCGTAACCGCCTCCATAAGCCTTACCCGGGCGGTCATATTGCGGGTCGTTGATATACGCGCAGGACCCGGTAAGGATTTTGAAATCCGGGGCAGGATGGCGCCATTGCCAAATGGCCGGGGTACGAACCTGAAAATTTTGGCTGTTTATCACCTTTCCATCCAGATGGATTTCTGTGTGGTAAGTGGTTCCGGGAACCAGATCATCCAGGGTAATTAAAGCCGTGTAGAATTTTCTGGCACTGGTCACGGATGGTTCGCTGAATTCACGTAACCGGGGCTGATTTTCTGGCCAGTATGCGATTTTAACCTCGGCAGGGCCCAGGGTTTGTAACCAGATGCTGGCAGAGCGTTGCGCAGGATAACCGGCCATGGGGCCGGCATGTAATTGCGTGGCTCTGGCCGGGACAGGCATGGCGAAAACGCGCATGGGCCAGGTGAGGCCAAGTCCTACACCGAGCCCTGCACCAAGGCTCGTACGGGTCAAAAAATTTCTACGCGTAATTGGCATTAATGTGCATCCTCTAATCGTTTTGATTGTTGAGCTTGAATTCTACCCAGATACTTAAATCAAAAAACTTGTCCTTCAGACCTGCCGGGACCATTGGTAATCTAGCTTCACGCAAGGCAGCAATGGCGGCTGAATCAAAAGCATTCATGCTGCCTTTTTGCAGAATCCTGATAGCACTGATCTGGCCGTCATGCAGACTGAAGTGCAGCAGAACCCGCCCGTTTTCCCCCAGCATTTTTGCTGATTCAGGAAACTGCACTGCAGCCTGGATAGCGCCTTTCACCTGGGCCAGATAATCCTCCCGCACGGCCGGACTTGCTGGTGCAGGGCTCGGGGGTGGTGGTGGAGTCACGATTGCTTTGGGCGTAGGGGCCTCCACCGGGCTGGGCAATGGGCTCGGTGGTAGAGGGAGTTTTTCGGCCGCCTTGATTACAGGCTGTGGGGCTGGTCGCGGGGCAGGGTGCGGTATTGGCTTCGATACCGGTTTGGGAACCGGCTGGGGCTGTACCTTGGGTTTGGGAAGTGGGGGTAGAGGCTTTGCTGGAGCGGGGGGGACCAGGCTGATGCTAACAGGAGCCTGTACTGCTGCCGGCGGCGGTGTCTGATCAGCGCTTCTCCATATAATCAAGGCAAGAAAAGACAATTCTATTACGGCTGCAAGCAGGAGCGCTTTGTGTTGACCGTGAGCCGTCGGTGCTTTGACCAGTTCTCCGAGCGATCGCAGATCTGTGGTCATCATGACACCGGTTTGGCGGCCAGGCCGATGGCAGTAACCCCCGCATGACGACAGGCATCCATCACTTTGACTAGAGCTTGAATGTCCGCACCTTTGTCTGCGGCTATGGTCACCTGGGTTTCCGAAGGGTTACCTTGACGTAATTGGGCTTCAAGCTCCGCCAGAGTGATGCTTTTATCTTGGAACTCCAGACTGCCATCGGCATGCAGGGTCAGTATGACTTTGGGTTTGGGGAGTTCCTGGGAAGAGCTGGAGCCCGGAAGATGGGCAGGCAGTCCCTGGCTGGGGATCATGTGTACCGTGATCATAATAAAGAAAATCAGCAAAAAGAGCATAATATCGATCATCGGAATGATCTCGACCCGCCCCTTTTTCATTTCCAGGTATTGCATGGCTCAAGCCTCTTTCGCCGCATAAATGACGGGCTGCACTTCACTGCTGGACAGGGCATGACTGTGGTCTAAACCCGACAAACGGTTGATGAGCATACTGCGCAGGGTTTCCATTTGATGCACGACAAAGCGCATCTGGTTCTGCAATCCGTTAAAACTGACGAGGCCGATAATAGCGATAACCAGACCTGCCGCTGTGGCCATCAGGGCTTCCGCGACACTGCCGGTGATGGCCGTAGGATTGTTGGCCACATTATTGAGTATCTGGAATGCATGAAACATACCGATGATGGTACCCAGCAGGCCCAGGAGTGGCGCTAGAGTGACCGTGGTGTCCAGTAGCCACAGGCGCTTATCCAGTAGTGGAACCTGACGCATGACCGCTTCTTGTAGGATTTCCGAAAGCTGTGCGCTGTCCTTGATGTTTGGAAAACGGATAGGAACCTGGAGAAGGGCGCGAAATGGAAACTCTGCTGATTCTGCCAGTGGGCGCAGATTTTGTTCCTTAATGTCGGGAAGTTGTTCCAGAGCAAGGGCGGTTTTTTCACCCAGACGACTCATGCGGTTCAAAAATAGAAAACGCTCAATACTGACCCATAATACAATCAGCAGCAGCAAAGGCATGATGTAGAGGATGCCGCCGGATTTGGCGGCGATACTGGCAATCATTGAAAAGTCCATGTGTATATCTCTCGTAAATGAATCTCTCTGGATGTTTCCAGAGAGATGAGTTTTAGATGACGCTTGTTTAAAAAGTGGCTTGAATGGTTGCGTACACGTTGGTGGGTAGGTTGAGTTTCAGGTTAGGATTACTGCTGCTGCCGGTGTAACTCTGCACAAATCGGCGATCAAACAGATTATTCAGATTCAGGCTTGCCGTGACATTCTTGAAGCCCAGAGCTTGTCCCAGAGGGGCATTTCTGAATGTGTAACGTAAAGAGGCATCCGCGAAGAAACGACTCCCCAAGGGCAGAAATTTTCCACCCAGATTGTAGTAGGACTGTCCCATTTCATGGAGTGATACTGTCGCCCGCAGGCCGTGATAACGGGCGATCAATCCCAGTGCCTCAGTGTGATGGGGGGCGTAGGGGAAAGGTTGGTTTGAAGAAGTAAGACGGGCATCCAGAATTCCAAAATTGGCATAGGCACTGAATATATCGTTCAGGACCACGTTATTTTGCCAGGAAATCCCCTGATTGATGGCAGTTCCAGCATTGGCAAGAACCGTCTGATTGAGCGAACCAACCAGAATGGTGGTGCTCAATATATAGTTCTGGAAGTCCACTCGGAAAGCCTGGAGACTGGAACTCCAAGGGCCAACATCCCAATGGGTGCCGACGCTATAGGTGCTGGCCTTTTGCGGCTTGAGTTCAGCATTGTAGGTGCCCGTGTAAAACTGGTTATATCCCGGCGGGTTGGTGTTTTGGGTGAAATTGGCAAAGGCATGCCAGTGCTGGTTGATGCGCAGATTGGCGCCGACGGAAGGCAGTACTGAGCCGAAATTGACATTGAATTGCCCCGGTTTGTTCTGAGCGAGCGCCACAGTGTCTTTGAAGTCACGGGTAACGTAGAGATACTTGAAACCGGCGGAGAGGGTCAAATCATTGACAGGTTTTACAGTGAGATTGACATATGGCTGGTAGGTGTTGGTAACTACGGGTTCACTATAAGAGGAACCCAGATAGACGTTGCTGGCACTCAAATATCTGGAGTCATGCAAAGTGTTGTTGTGGTTGAACCAGAATCCCAGCTCGGTACTGACCGGGCCTACTGGATATACGATTTTTGCCAGGTTGCCCCAACGATGAGTATTATTGACACTATTGCGCAGCAAAACGCCATTTCGTGCAGGGGAAAACCTGCCAATGTTACCCGAAGGGGTCAGCAAAGTTTGGGTGTAAGTGGTCGCACTTGCGCTGAAACCATCTCCATAATAATAATACAACTGATCAGAAAACTTGAGCTTGCCAAGCTCGCCTTCATATTTCGCATAACCCAACCAGTTCAGATATTGATTGTAGTTGTATCCCGTATAATTATAATTGGCTTTGCCGTCTGGTAGTAAAGGATTGCTGGTATAGCTGTTGTAATCCTGACCATATTGGGCTATTTGGGCTGCTGTGGCGCCGTTGTAATAGTTGAAACGCTGATTGTTCTGTGAAAAAAACAGGGTCAGGGCACCAGGACCAATTTGCGTAACAGATTTGAATAAAAACTGATTCTGCAGTGCGCCATTGTTTTGAAAGTAGCCATCCCGCTGAATTTTGTTGACATATAACCAGGCAGAGGTGGGCGCAAAGTTTTTGGCAAAAAGACCGGTGTTAATGAGTCCACCGACATTGTATTTGCCGAAGGATCCGGCGCCGACAATCGGCCTTACGAAAGGAAAGGGAGAAGGCTTCAGGCTGAAAGTTTCTACAGAGCCACCAAAGGCTGAAAGCCCGGGAATCGCTGCAGACTCAGCACCGGGATAATATTTGGTACCGGCAACCAATACGGAAGGGATGAACTCATTGGTATAGTATGTATAACTGTCATTGTCATTCAACGGTATACCGTCCAGGGTAAAATTGATGAGGGATTTACCAAAACCATTGATGTAAACATCATCTCCATCCATGCTGTCACCGCTGCTGACGACCATGGCGTTGGGCATATTATTCAGTACCTGGGTGTAGGAGTCGGTAGGTGCCAGCATTTCAAATTGGCCGCGCGTAATCAGGGTTTCCTGGTTGGTGGCATTCTTGTTGAACTTCTGGATGCGCTGGATGTCACTTTTGGGCGTCTTACCTGTGTTGACATTGGGCGCGCTACCAAAAAAATTGTTGCTGGCGGAAGCGGTACCGGTTACCGTGCCTAGAGACTGATCGTCCGCTGCGGCGATGGCGCTGTTGAGGGTTGCCGTAGTACTGATAATGGCAAGATAAAGGATTTTTCGACGTAGAATGATCATGAAGTTAGCTCCCTTCCGTGAGTGATTGCTATAAAATTCACAGGACAAAACTAATCATTCCCCCTCGCTAAGATAGGGAAGATGATTGATGATGTTTGTACGGTAGTAGCGGGTTGACGCTCAGTTGTTTTGTTATGTGAAACTAATATACAAAGCGAATGTGACAGTATGATGACAGTTTTGTGAACCTTTTATGACAGGTTTGCGGTGCTGTCCGGCAAGGTGCACCTAGTCCGGTCGTAAAGCTCTTGATGGCCATGGGACATAGGGCTATACTTCACTGGCTATTTTGCCGGGATGGCGGAACTGGTAGACGCGCCGGACTCAAAATCCGGTGGTGGTGACATCGTGTCGGTTCGAGTCCGACTCTCGGTACCAAATTGTGAATGAAATAGGCCCGGTTCATCCGGGCTTTTCTGTATTTGGCTGCTTTGGCCGATTGGAGGAGCTTATAAATGGTCAATCAAAAACGTCTTTCCCTGGTGGCTCTGGCCGCAGTAATCGCAACCTTGCCCCTCAGTGGTTGTGTGGCACTATTGGCTGCGGGAGCTGGTGGTGGAGCAGTGGCTTATGTGGAAAACGGTGGCGTTGCCAATTTTTATGCTTATTATCCGGCTTCCATGAATCGGGTGAGTGCGGCCTCCCAGGCAGCGTTTGCCGATATGGGCATTCGCTACAATGGTGAACTACGGAAAACGCCTTCAGATTATGTATTGGAAGGAAGCACTGCTGAAGGGGACACAGTTCGGGTGACCCTGACCTCCATGGCGACCAAGGTTACCAAGGCGAATATCCGCATTGGTACTTTCGGTAATAAGCCCCAGTCCTTGCAGTTCCAGAAACTGCTGTCTCAGCATCTGGGCCTGGCTGCCAGTGCAACTGCTCCCGTGGGCCTTGCTACTCCCCAGGCGAATACGCCTGTTGTGACGACGCCTCCGCAGCAGCCTGCCCAGGAGACCATTCCGCTCCAGTAACTTTGCCGGTCAGTCTTCCTGTCACAAAAGTGTCATAAAAAGTTCATAAAATCGTCATATTCGGGGTGTAGCCTATCGTAAGGTCCAGACTAGAAAGGAGACCACGATGGCTACACCGCAAAACACTGCAACCCAAAACAATGTGGCAGAGGCCCTGAACTCTGTCAGTTTCAGTCCTTTTCACCTTAAAGCCATGTTTGCATCCGCCATGGGCTTTTTTACTTCCGCATACGATCTTTTCATTATTGGCACCGCGCTGGTACTCATCAAAAGCCAATGGCATCTGGGTGCTGCCGAAGTGGGATTGGTTGGTTCCATTTCCTTGATTGCCACTTTTGTGGGTGCCTATGTATTCGGCACCCTGGCTGATCGTTTGGGTCGTAAAGCCATTTATGGCCTCGAAGCCTTATTGATGACAGTGGGGGCTCTGTTGTCGGCTTTTGCGCCGGATGTGACGGTGCTGTTGATCGCCCGCGTTATTCTGGGGCTGGGCATCGGCGGAGATTATCCTCTGTCGGCGGTATTGATGAGCGAATATGCCAACGTCAAGTCCCGGGGACGGATGGTCAGTCTGGTGTTTTCCGCCCAGGCCATTGGTCTGGTGACGGGCCCGGTGGTCGCCCTGACCTTGCTGGCGGCGGGTGTCAATCATGATCTGGCCTGGCGCTTGATGCTGGGCTTGGGCGCGTTACCCGCTGCAGCTGTCATTTATATCCGCAGGACCCTCCCCGAATCCCCGCGCTGGTTGGCTCGAGTCAAGGGGGATGCGGCAGCGGCCAGCAAGCAATTGGCTTCATTCAGTCTGGGCACCGCAACGGCTACGGTCCAAGACAAGTTGGTGAAGCAGCCATTGAGCCGCTATTGGTTGACCCTGCTCGGTACGGCAGGTGGCTGGTTCATGTTTGACTATGCTTATTACGGGAACACGATATCGACGCCCATGATCATGGCCCATATTGCTCCCCATGCGGATGTGGTGACCAGTACGGCTCTGAGCCTGATGGTGTTTGCCATTGCTGCCGTTCCCGGTTATTTTCTTGCCGCTTTCACGATTGATCGGGTGGGACACAAGATGCTGCAGATGTTGGGCTTCTTTGTCATGGGGCTGATGTTTTTGCTCATTGGCGCATTCCCAGTTTTGACGGAGTCCGTGGGGGTTTTTCTGGTGCTGTATGGCCTTTCCTATTTTTTTGCGGAATATGGCCCGAATACGACGACCTTTGTTCTGGCTGCCGAACTGTTTCCGGTGAATTTGCGCACTACCGGACATGGCTTGTCTGCGGGAACGGCAAAAGTAGGCGCATTTCTGGGTGCTCTGGTTTTCCCGATATTGCTGCATGATTATGGTTTACATGGCACTCTGATGATCACCTTCTTTTTCTCCGTGGCCGGGTTATTACTGACAGCTTTCTGCCTCAAGGAGCCTTCGGGGAAATCTCTCGAGGAAGCCAGTGGGGAAGATGTGGTGGTGCCGTTACGCAGAAACAAGCCAACAGGAATGATGCCCTCCTGAACGTAAGCTGACTGAAGTGCGGGCAGGCAATGGACGCCTGCCTTTTCCGAAAAATAGTTTTACGAAAAGGATAAAAACAGAGTATTTATTATAATGCATGGTCTTATATGAAAATTAAGTCAACCTATAATTATCAGGAGCGAATATGTTTTATACCCTGATCGGTGGGGTACTGCATCATGCCTTGCATTTGAGTGATGCCTTATTATTAATGACGGCGGCCAGAGCCGAGGCAGTCAATCCTGTTTCCGGATCCAGAATACTGGTGCTGGCCTCCGAGCCTTCTCCCGACAAGCTGACTTTGCGTTTGCAGCGTTCAGGTGCGCACGTCAAAATCCTTGCGGCTCATGCGGTGGAAGTGGCTAACACCCTCAAGCGCTGGCAACCCGGATTACTGATCATGAAAGACTGGTCACCAAATATGGCTCCCTGGCTGAATGAATTACTCGCTTTGCCAGGCTGTGTACACATATCCATACTCGTCATGGGTGTGGATGACGAGGAACATGCCATGTCAGCACTGGATGCCGGGGCGAGTACTTATTTGTCCAGCACTGTTGCAGAATCCATTTTTCTGGCACAAGTCGCTGCCCTGTTAAAAAACACGCAACATTGGGAATCCACGGAAGTCAGGCAAGAGCCGCATATCTGGATCAATCCGGGTAGTAGTCGGGTATGGCTGAATGGATCCGAAATTAGACTAAGTCGCCGTTTGTTTCGGTTTTTACATTATCTGGCTCTGCACCCGGATCGCACTTTCAGTCCTCAAGAAATATCCCATATATTAAGTGATGGACAAAAATTCATTCAGGAAAACTCCATCGCCGCCCAGGTACATCGATTGCGTAAAATCATGGATGAGGCAGGTGCTGGAGAATGGCTGGAAACCGTTCATGGTTTTGGTTATCGCTTAAATTTGCCGGAAAAAATTTGATTTGATGTAAATTTGTCATAAAAGCTTCATAAAACTGTCACATTACTTTGTTATGGTAGCACCTTCATTGTTACAAGGTGCTCTCTGATGAATCTCTCCTATCTCATTCACCTCGCCAATTATTCGGACGGGGTTTTGTACATTCTGGGTCTAATGCTGCTGGTGGAGCTGGCGGTGATGGTCGATCGTTTCTGGTATTTGCGGCGCACGATTCTGCGCGGTCTGGTGTTTGTTCAGGAACTGGGGCGCCACGGACGTCTGGATCGGGAAGCCCTGA
>NZ_JBYCKQ010000026.1:0-66619 GCF_057473465.1 Acidithiobacillus sp. TH-A117 | reverse complement strand
ACCACCCGTGCTTAAAATCACAACGACCAAAATGTTCCCTCTCCAGGGGTGCCCACGATCGCCAGAATCGGTGCCCACGATCAACAGAATACGCAGGTAGGACGCAATGCGTTAAAATCGATCGGTGTTAAAGGTGTTACTGGCTGTCCCTGCGATGGAAGGCCACCCCGATCTGGTTGCTGCCAAGAGGATGGCTGGCCGTAAAAACGCTTTTCAGACTATGAAGCCTTTTGCCAGCGTTTGAGGGTTTCGCGGTGTTTGCCAGTGATGCGGGCAACTTCTGACAAGGGGATGCCTTGCTGTATGAGATCGAGGGCGACTTGCTTATCTTGTTCTCGCTGTAGGCTTTTTTGACGGGATTCGTGCTCGGTCACAATCCGCCGGACAGTTTGGCAACGTGTATTGATGGCCTTTGCGGTTTCTCGGATATTCTTTAGGCGTTTATAGACTTCCAGAACCTTATCAACAAATCGCTGCATGATGGCCGGGTCTGGTTTTTTGGGTGGTTCCTTGGGAAATCCGTCCGGGCCTAGTGGCCGATTGGGGAATCGGGGGTCTGTGAGCTGGTCCCAGGGTATGCGAATGTCGATCTGTAAATAGTTACCGAGAGTGTTGATTCTGATGGGCGGGTTGCGGTCTTGCATGGCTTTTCCTCATTGAACATTAGAGATTCAGGATATAGCCGCTTTTTCCTCTTTGCGCATCGTGATTTTACATAATAAACATTATGCGAACTAAAGCTCAGTGCATATATACCAACCAGACTCGTCTTCCATCTAGATACACAAAGGCATGTTGCGCCCATCGCCGAGCTATGGGGTAAGCTTCAGACATACTCATGTCATGCACCAACACGCTTTCTTCCCACCAGTCATCCATACCGCAACAGGCGCGCGAACACGAATAACCTGCCGTGTGCAGATTGCGCAGCAGCTGATGCTGCCGATGTTGATTTTTCCACGGGCTCAACGGTTGTGAACGAGGATTCCAGGCAGTAATCATAACGCCACGTACTCCATAGGCTGATCCACCAATGCGAAAATCGTATTTACCCGGAATCCGGTAATGACTTTTGCGATAAGCCCTATCCAGTTCCTCAAGAAAAATGGACAATTTGCCTGCAGATGGACGAGGATACGGCCTTTGGAGAGCTTCGCGATGAATGATGGAAAAATATAATTTTTCATCATGCTACACGGTTTTGATGGGGTCTTTATAGAGTTTGTTCGGCATCGCCAGAGCCAGGACGAGACTGGGTATCGCGGCTACAAAAGCCAGCAGAAAAAAATCCACAAAGCCCACCTTGGCCGCCAAAAATCCACTGAAACCACCGACGACAGTTGCCGCCACCGACATCAACGCCGAGCCGATGGCAAAATGAGTGGCTTGGTAATGTTCCTGACAGCGTTGCATCAGAAATACCATCAGTACGGCGGTACCCAGTCCTGCGGAGGCTTGTTCGAAGGCAATGGTTACCCCGACCCACCAGATATCAGGAGCAGCCCAGGCCAGCCAGGCATATGCCGGTATGGCCAGAGACTGAATAAAAGTCAGGGGAAACAAGGTTCTTTTGAGTCCCCAGCGCGATATGATGATGCCTCCCAGCAAGGCTCCACCAATACCGGTGACAGTACCGATACTGCCGGTCAGAATGCCGCGCGCCACCAGACCATAACCCAGATGATTCAAAAAAGGCGTCACCATGGCAAACATCATGGCATCCCCTGCCCTGAACAGCAGGATGAAAGCCAATGCCCAAATAATTCCCGGCTGGGACAAATAGGTCTGAAAGGCTTCACGCACAGCCGCCCAGCGCTGCCGGTGATGCTGTGCACGCTCGGAGGGCGGGCTGGGAAGAATCCGCTGATGGAGGCCTGCCAGCCCCCACATCATGGCTGCTGCCGTCAAAAAACAGATGGTCCATGATGCCCAGCCCGCCAAGACCACCAACGCGCCGTTTCCAACCAGCATAGCCACCCGATATGCTGCCACCCTGAGCCCGGAAAATCCTGCCTGATCTGATTTGTCGAGAGTCTGGATATAATAGCCATCTACCGACATGTCATGGGTGGCTGACATGAAAGCCATCAGCATGAAGATTTTGGCAGCAAGTTCCAGATTGAGGTGCTGCGCCGGCCAGATCAGCAAGGCGGCTACCGCTCCGAGAATCAACTCCATGATGACCAGCCAGCGTTTTTTGTTCCCGAACAAATCAATGATCGGGCTCCAGAAAAGTTTGAGGTTCCAAGGCAGGCCAAAAAAGGAAAGTAGTCCAATGACTTGCAGGCTGGCCCCGGCTTGGGTAAAGAATTGCACAGAAACCTGCTGCACCAGAGAGAAAGGCAGGCCTTCCGCATAGTAGGTGCTGGCTATCCAGGAAAATTTTTTAAGATTTTTTTTCACCGCGTTTCCCATAAGAAAAACCCCCGCTGGGCGGGGGTTTCAGGTGACCCGAAAACCGGTCAGGCGCTTTTCGGGGGGGCAAGTGGTTTTTGCGCCAACACCCAAGCCGCAAGTTCTTTGGCTTGAGCGGGTGTTACGCTTTGTGCGGGCATGGGCATACCGCCCCAAACTCCGGACACCCCGTGTTCAATCGCATGGCTCAGAGTATCTACCGCTTTTGGATTACCCTTGTATTTATAGGCAACCCAGGCAAAAGCCGGTCCAACGACTTTGGCCTCAACCTGATGACAGGCAAAACACCCTTTGGCTTCGGCCAGAGACTTGGCTTTGGCCATTTGATCGGTATTCATGCCGGCAACAGCAGCCACTTTTTCAAAATGCCCACTCCCACTCTGCACATCAAAACTGGATGGCGAAGTGGTAGAAGCGCTGCTGGCATCACTTTGGGTAGATCCAGAAGCCTGGTCGCTACTCGTAGCCGAGCTGGTAGCAGAGCTTTCACTGGGCGCTGTGCTGGTCTCTTCCTTCTTGGCACAGGCCGCAGCGAGAGTGACCACGCCGGCGAGCACCAGAAGGCGCATGATTGGACTGATATTACGTAGGTTCATCATGATTACGCCTCCCTCTTATATGAATAATACAATCTACCAGACGGCAACTTAGTCCGTAGAAGAACCGGAACTGTCGCTGGCAGCGGCATCCGACGAATCGGCGCTGCTGGTGTCGGCGGCGGCAGAACTGTCAGCACTGGTATCGGGGGCAGCAGATTCCATGGGGGCAGCAGCTGCGCTGGTATCGGTGCTGGTCGTGCTGGCCGGAGCAGCAGATTCAGTCGTCGTGGCAGCACTGCTGGCAGCAGCAGTCGTATCTTCTTTTTTGGCACAGGCAGAAGCCAGGGCAATGGCGCCGGCAACCAGGACAATACGGGCAACAGGTTTGATCTTCGCGATATCCAACATTTCTTTCACTCTCCTCAATGGTTGATACAGAATGACAGCGACAACAGCACATCATTTATAGCGCAAATGACCCCATCATGTTAGCACTATTTTTTCCTCTGCCAAATACCAGGCATGCGGCAGACATGCGGACCTACACGGTGGCTCTGCAGCTCCCCCTCCCGGACCATTCCAGCCGTCTTTTCGGAAACACTTGGAGATGTTCGTTATTTGTGTATAATAATGTGTGATTATATTTATTGAGGGTTGAGGTGATGCCAAAAAATACGACATCAGTTGATCTCGATGTACTGAAAACACTGAAAATCCAAACGATAAGGCAATCGATCCGTCCGGAATGCTACCAGCGCAGTACTCCTAAAGCCTTATTCAGTTACGCTTTTGACGGGCTTTTGTACCTCGCGGCTATAGCCGGTATATGGCTGGTACCGTATTGGTGGGCACAACTGCTTCTTGGTTTGGTAGCCGGTTCTGCCGTCGCTTTCATGTTTGTCTGGGCTCACGATGCCGCCCATGGCGCCCTGTTTGAAAACCGGCATCTGGCCGAGGTGCTGGGTACCCTGTTCATGCTGCCCTCTTTCAACATGTACCGCCTCTGGGCTTTTGGTCACAACCGCGTCCACCATGGCTTTACCAGTCTGAGCTCTGTCGACTGGATCTGGAGACCGCTGACTCCCCAGGAATATCGCCAGAAAAATGCCTGGCAAAAAATGATCTATCGCCTGGAACGCAGTCCCTACACCTGCGCATTACACTATCTTCTGCGGGTGTGGTGGCCGGGCATGATCCGCTTCAAGGCAGACCAGAAAAATCGACGCGCATTTACTTTAAGCAAGCTATTGACTGCACTGTTTTTTGTGATTTTTTCTGTGGTTTCCTGGTGGATGGCGGGGGCAATGGGTTTTTTTGCGGCCGTGTTGCTGCCTTTTCTCGTTTTCAATTACTACATTGCTCTTTTTGTGTTCCTCCACCACACCCACCCAAACATTCCTTTTTTCACGGAAAAAGAAGAATGGAGTCAGGCTATTGGGCAATTATATTGCAGTACGGTAGTGCGTTGTTCAAAAATCAGTGAGATGCTCATTCACAACATCCTGATTCATGCCCCACATCATGTTGACCCGCGCATACCATTTTATCATCTGGAAGCCGCTTATGCAGATTTGCGCAAAGCATACGGTCAGTATGTGCATGAAATGCGTTTCAGCTTCAAGGAAGTGCGGCACATATTTCGTGCTTGCAAACTCTATGATTATGAATCCAGACAATGGATGAGCTTTCGTACCGGGCGCAGTTGGATTGAGCAAATTGAACAAAAAGCTTCTGCATTAAGTACGGCGGCAAAGCCCGTTGTTTACCCGGGCAAAACCGCACATTGAAATCGCTGGTTGATATCCGCTTAAAAAGCGTCCTCATCCTGGGTGCGCCTTTCTGCATTTGCGGCATGGCTGGAGGCGGTATTCAGGGCTTGCAAATGCAAAATCTTCATCAATCGCATGACAATGGGATAAAGTAGTACCGCTGATACGGCCAGATAAACAATGCCGGAATAGAGAGCAAAGGCGCTGGCAAACAGTTTTGCCAGCGTGCCATGCATGCTGGACACCGGACCCATGCCACTCAGGATCATGCTGGCGTTTAAGAGGCTGTTGATCCAGTTGATGTGCCCCAGAAAATGATAACCCAGGACCCCCATCCCCAAAGAGCCCGCCATAAAGCCTAGACCCACCGCCGTATAACGCAACTGGTGCCAGAAAAACTCGCTGCGACTGCGCAGATGAATGGACTGCAGATGACGAGGTCGATGCGCTGCTTGCATGGTCATCAACCGTAATACCGGCGATACCAGTTCACGAATTGTTGTAGTCCATCTTGCAGGGAAGTATCTGGAGCAAAAGCCACAGCCTCCTGAAGTTCTGCCACGTCCGCGTAAGTGGCCACCACATCACCATCCTGCATGGGTAGCCATTCAATTTGTGCTTTTTCTCCAAGACAGTTTTCCAGGGTTCCAATAAAATCCGTCAAGGCCACCGGGGTATGATTGCCGATATTGTAAATCCGGAAAGGCGCGGCGCTGGCCGCAGGATCTTGGGGCCAGGTAGCCTGAGTGTTGGGGATTTTCGGCATCAGTCGGGTGACGCCTTCAATGATGTCATCGATGTAGGTAAAATCCCGCTGCATTTTCCCATGATTGAATACCGGTATTGCTTCGCCCGCAAGGATTTTGCGGGTAAAGCTGAAGTAGGCCATATCCGGTCTGCCCCAGGGGCCATATACCGTAAAAAAGCGCAGACCAGTACAGGGAATTCCGTATAAATGAGCATAACTATGGGCCATCAACTCCCCTGCCCGCTTGGTTGCGGCGTAGAGGCTCACCGGATGATCTACCGGATCATGGACGCTATAGGGAAGATGGCTGTTGGCCCCATAAACGGAACTGGAAGAAGCAAAAAGCAAATGTGTCGTCTTTTGGGCACGGCAGCCCTCCAGAATATGCAGAAAGCCGGTAATATTACTGTCCACATAACTGTGCGGGGCCTCCAGGGAATAGCGTACCCCTGCCTGGGCGGCGAGATGAATCACCACGTCAAAATGGGGCCCGGCAAACAGGGTTTCCATGGCAGGGCGATCGGCCAGATCGATTTTTCGGAACTGAAAAGCCGGATGCCCGTCAAGTTGGGCCAGACGGTCTTTTTTGAGGCCCGGATCATAATAGTCGTTGAGATTGTCTATTCCCTGAACCGTCCAGCCATCGGCCAGCAGACGTCGGGCCAGATGAAATCCAATGAATCCGGCAACGCCCGTGATGAGTACCCGCCCTTCCATCAGGACTCCCGCCCGGCGAGCCAGTGGATGTAACGCGCCACGCCCTGCTCTACCGAAAGAAAGGGCTGATTATACCCGGCCGCACGTAATTGGCGGATATCTGCCTGGGTAAAGCTCTGATACTTCCCGTGGAGGGCTTCAGGCATGGAGATATAACGAATGGTTTGGGCTTTTTGCAGGCTGGCGAGGTCGTGGATGTCCTCATCCGCCATACGCCGCATGCTATTGACCACGGTGACTGCCACATCGTTGAAGCTCTGGGCCTGGCCGGTACCGACGTTGTAAATACCGCTGCGGGGATGATCGAGAAAATGCATATTGACAGAAGCCACATCATCGACGTGAATAAAGTCGCGGCGCTGTTCGCCATTGTCGTATCCCGCACTGCCGGCGAAAAGGTGAACATGGCCATCGAGCCGGTATTGATTATAGAAATGCAGGGCTACGGAGGCCATGCGGCCCTTATGAAACTCCCGGGGACCATACACGTTGAAATAGCGGAATCCATGGACGGGAGCCTCCAGGGTATGCCACATGCGGCGCAGATACTGATCGAACTGAAACTTGCTGAATCCATAAATATTCAACGGTGATTCCGCTTGCCGTTCTTCGCTGAAACTGCCGGTCATCCCGTAAACGGACGCGCTGGAAGCATAGAGCAAAGGAATGTGATGCCGCTGACACCAATGCAGCAGCGTTTTGCTGAAAGCATAATTATTTTCCATGACATAGCGACCATCGGTGGCCATGGTGTCCGAACATGCGCCTTCATGAAAAACCGCTTCTACACCATTGAGTTGGTCTTTTTCGATACATTCCAGAAAGCGTTCCGCTTCCATGTAGTCAGCGATTTCCAGATCGGTCAGGTTGAGAAACTTGTCTGCCTGAGTGAGATGATCGACTACCAGAATGTTAGTAATACCGCGCTGATTCAATGCATGAACCATGTTGGCACCAATGAAACCTGCACCGCCCGTGACAATATACATGCGTAATTCTCCTTTTGCGGTTATGATAACAGAAAGTCGGTAACTGCCGAATATAAGCGCGCATCCCTTTTCGGGAATTCGTGCCACGCAATCGCACCCCTATTCATTCAGGATATCCAGACACCACGACCGGCTCGTGGCGCTTCTGCTGAGGAGGCCTATGCAAGACCATGGACTACTGATCATCATTTTGCTGCTCGCCACTGGTGTAGTGCTGGTTGGCTTCCTGCGTTTTTTGCGGCTGCCGGCGG
Organism: Acidithiobacillus sp. TH-A117; assembly: GCF_057473465.1. Lineage (NCBI taxonomy): Bacteria > Pseudomonadati > Pseudomonadota > Acidithiobacillia > Acidithiobacillales > Acidithiobacillaceae > Acidithiobacillus > Acidithiobacillus sp. TH-A117. The sequence continues at coordinate 59,191 of NZ_JBYCKQ010000026.1, read as the reverse complement.
TATTTGCCTATCTGCTGACCGGGGTGATTCTCGGTCCCCATGCTCTGGCAGTGGTGCCTGATCTGGCCAGCACCCGGCAGCTCGCCGCATTTGGTGTGGTGTTTCTGATGTTCAGCATTGGTCTGGAATTCAGCCTCTCACAATTCATGAGTATGCGTCGCCTGATTTTTGGCATGGGTATCGCTCAGGTTTTGTTGACCAGTGTTGCTTTTTTTGGCATTGCACTGGCTATTCCTCTTTCCTGGAAAACCGGGGTCATTCTCGGTGGCATCCTGGCCATGTCTTCCACGGCCATGGTCATCCGCGCCCTGGCCGAGAAAATGGAAATGCAGTCCCGCCATGGCCGAATAGCAGTTAGCGTCCTGCTGTTTCAGGATCTAGCAGTAGTACCCCTGTTGATTTTGATTCCAGCGCTGGCCGGATCCACGAAAACCCTGCCCCATGATCTCGCCATGGCGGGATTAAAGGCGGTGGTCGTTTTGCTGGTCCTACTGGTCATCGGTCGCCCGGTGATGCGCCCCTGGTTTCAGCTTGTTGCCAATCGTAAATCCACTGAACTGTTCATGCTCAATGTTCTGCTGGTCACTCTGGCGCTGGCATGGATCACTGAACAGGCGGGTCTTTCCCTGGCACTGGGCGCCTTTGTGGCCGGTATGCTGATTTCCGAAACCGCCTATCGCTATCAGGTGGAGGCGGACATTGCCCCGTTCCGTGACATTTTGCTGGGACTGTTTTTTGTCACCATCGGCATGCTGGTGGATTTACCCGCATGGTGGGCAAATCTGGCCTGGGTACTGATTGTTTTAGCGCTGATTTTGTTTCTCAAAGGCTTTCTGGTCTGGGGTCTGAGTCGCCTGTTTGGCTATGAATCCGGGGTGGCGTTGCGCTCAGCCATCGTTCTGGCCCAGGCCGGTGAATTCGGTTTTGTACTATTGGCCTTGGCCAATCAGTATCAACTTTTGCCCGCCCATGTACTGCAGCCGGTACTGGGCGGAATGCTCCTGTCCATGATGCTGGCGCCGATTCTGGTGGAGCGTAACGGTTGGATCGCCCGACGTCTGGTAGGCAGTTATCGTCATCATAGGGATCAGCAGCTCACGGACATTCGCGCAACCGGGTTCAAAGCCCATGTGGTGCTGTGCGGCTACGGTCGGGTGGGTCAGAGTGTCGGCAGGGTCCTGGAAGAAGAGGCTATTCCCTTCGTGGCGCTGGATCTGGACCCGGTGCGCGTGCGTCAGGCCCAGTCAGCCGGTGAATCCATTTTCTATGGCGATGCCAGCCGCCGTGATGTGCTGCAGGCCGCAGGTATTGCCAGCGCCCGTGCAGTGGTCATCACCTACGCCAATGTTGCTTCCAGTCATCGTGTCCTTGCCATCATCAAGGAACTGCGCCCGGAATTGCCGGTGATAGTGCGGGCTCATGATGACAGTCAGCTGGAGAAACTGGAAGCTGCCGGCGCCGATGAGGTGGTACCGGAAGTCAATGAGGGGGCCTTGATGCTAGCCTCCCAGACCTTACTCCTGATCGGATTTCCCATCAGTACAGTGCTGCGTCGGGTCCGACGCTTTCGTCAGGAGCGCTACCAGTTTTTCCGGGGCGCTTTCTGGGGTGGCTCTGAACCGGGCGAGGATCAGACATCGGCACGTCTGGCGTCCATCCCTTTGGGAGAGACTGCTTTTGCCCTGAATCTCAGTCTTCGCGAGCTGAATTTGACCAGCTTCGGGGTCTCGGTGGTCGCCGTGCGACGGCACGGCATTCGCGGCCGCGAACCGGCTCCAGACACGGTGTTGAGAGCGGGAGATGTATTGGTGTTATTTGGCAGCCCGGCCGCCCTCACCAAGGCTGAACTCTATGTGCTTGAAGGCAATACGGTTCAGGAAACAGCGGTGACAGCATGATGGTTCAGACCGCATATTCACCAGAGTCCAACACGCTGGATAGCTGTGCTATGTTAAAGAGATACAGACCGTTCTGACCACACTAAAAAAACTTGAGAGTGATTTATTTATGACCAACGCCATTGATTCTACCCTGAGTGAAGACCGTCTTTTTGCAGTATCCGCAGCATTTGCGGCCCAGGCCAACATGAACGCCGAACAGTTTTCGGAGCTGCAGCAAAAGGCGGCGGAAAATCCCCAACAATTCTGGGCCGATCTTGCCCGCCAGCACCTGCACTGGGACCAGGATTTTCAGACGGTACTGGACGCCTCAGAAGCCCCTTTTTATCGCTGGTTTGGCGATGGCAGCCTCAATGTTGCCTATAACTGCCTGGACCGGCATCTGCAGGGGGCACAACGGCATAAGGCGGCACTGATCTGGGAAGGCGAAAACGGCGAAGTCCGCACCTACACCTATGCCCAGTTACATCGGGATGTGAGTGTTTTTGCCAATGCTCTTCAGCATCAGGGCGTTCATAAGGGTGATCGGGTCGCCATATATATGCCCATGGTTCCCGAGGCGGTGGTGGCCATGCTTGCCTGCGCCCGCCTCGGCGCCATTCATACCGTGGTATTCGGGGGCTTTTCGGCTGAAGCCCTCAAGGATCGCCTGGAAGATACCGCCGCCATGCTGCTGATTACCGCCGATGGAGCCTGGCGCGCTGGCAAAAATGTGCCCCTCAAGCATCATGCCGACCAGGCCCTGTTGCGTGAACATGAACACTCCGTGAAACGGGTTATTGTGTTGCGGCGCACCGGTACCGAAATCGATATGCAGGAAGGCCGGGATATCTGGTGGGAGGAAGCCATTCAGGGGCAAAGCAGTCATTGTCCCGCCCTGCCCATGTCTGCTGAAGATCCCTTGTTTATTTTGTATACCTCGGGCAGCACCGGCAAACCCAAGGGGGTATTGCACAGCAGTGCCGGCTATCTGCTCTGGTCCCTGCTCACCACCCGCTGGTCATTTGATCTCAAACCCGAGGATGTATATTGGTGCACGGCGGATATTGGCTGGATTACCGGCCACAGCTATGTGGTCTATGGCCCTTTGGCCAACGGCGCGACTATTTTCATGTACGAAGGCGCGCCCATGTATCCCCAACCCGACCGCTTCTGGGCAATGATTGCCCGCCATGCGGTCAGCGTCCTTTATACCGCCCCTACGGCGGTCCGCGCTTTCATGAAAATGGGCGATGAATGGCCTGCCAAACACGATCTCTTCAGCCTGCGTTTGCTGGGGACGGTGGGCGAACCCATGAATCCCGAGGCCTGGATGTGGTATTACCAGAAGATTGGGGGCGGTCGCTGTCCAATAGTAGATACCTGGTGGCAGACCGAAACTGGTGGGCACATGATTGCCCCGCTGCCGGGAGTTTCTGCCAACAAGCCGGGTTCCTGCGCCCTCCCCTTGCCCGGGATTGTCGCCCGGATTGTGGATGATCAGGGTAATGCCATTGATCAGCCTGATGCTGGCGGGTATCTGGTCATGGAGCAGCCCTGGCCGGGCATGTTGCGCGGTGTTTGGGGAAATCCCGAGCGCTATATCGAAAGCTATTGGGCCAAATTCCATAACCGCTATTATGTGGCCGGTGACAGTGCCCGCATGGACCAGGATGGCTACTTCTGGGTCATGGGCCGGATTGACGACGTGCTAAATGTATCCGGTCATCGTTTAGGCACGGCAGAAATTGAATCTGCCCTGGTTGCCCACCCTGCCGTGGCCGAGGCCGCCGTGGTTGGTATTCCCCATGAAATCAAAGGCGAGGCGGTTTGTGCTTTTGTGGTGCTAAAACATCAACATCAGGGCGATGATCGGGATGAGCTCAACGCAGCTTTACGCGTACAGGTCACCGAACTCATCGGGGCCATTGCCCGACCCGATGATATTCGTTTTACCGACACGCTTCCCAAAACCCGCTCCGGCAAAATCATGCGTCGGCTTTTGCGCGCCATCGCCCGGGGTGAAGAAGTCACCCAGGACATCAGCACTCTGGAGGATGCGGGCACCCTGCAACAATTAGGTGCCCAAGAAAAATAGCTGAACGCTCTGATCAGTGCAGGCGGCGCGGAATAAAGCTGAACTGATCCCCTTCCAGTTCGACATCAATGAGTTCCCCCGGACTGAAGTCACCGCGCAGCAGACGCTGCGCGAGGGGATTCTCGATCTCGCGCTGAATGACCCGTTTCAGGGGGCGCGCACCGTACACCGGGTCGTAGCCCACCTCAGCCAGACGGTCCAGTGCTCCTTCACTCAGCATCAGATCCATATCCCTTTCTTTCAGGCGTGATCGCAAGGCTCCCATCTGCAGGCTGGTGATTTCGCGCAACTGGACGGCGGTCAGGGGATGGAAAATAACCATTTCATCAATGCGATTGAGAAATTCCGGACGGAAATGATCCTGAACCACGTCCATCACCGCAACGCGCATGGCATCATAATTACCCGTCCGGCTGAACTCCTGAATCCGGTCAGAACCGAGGTTGGAGGTCATCACAATGACGGTGTTGCGGAAGTCCACAGTACGCCCCTGACCATCGGTCAAGCGCCCATCATCCAGCACTTGTAGAAGCACATTGAACACATCGGCATGGGCTTTTTCCACCTCATCCAGCAGCACCACCGAGTAAGGTTTGCGGCGCACGGCTTCGGTCAGATAACCACCTTCCTCATAACCCACATATCCGGGAGGAGCCCCAATCAGGCGCGCGACAGAGTGTTTCTCCATGAATTCACTCATGTCGATGCGCACCAGCAGGTCTTCGCTGTCAAACAGAAATTCGGCCAGGGCTTTGGTCAACTCAGTTTTACCGACCCCGGTGGGGCCGAGAAACAGGAAGGAGCCATTGGGCCGGCGCGGATCCGAAAGCCCTGCCCGAGAACGACGAATGGCATTGGCCACCGCAGAAACGGCTTCACTTTGTCCAACCACCCGCGCCTGCAGGCGTTCTTCCATTTTCAGTAATTTCTCTTTTTCCCCTTCGAGCATTTTGGAAACCGGTATACCGGTCCAGCGGGCCACTACTTCGGCGATTTCTTCTTCGCCGACTTCAGTCCGCAGCAGCGTTGGTTTTTTGGCTGAGGTAGCATCATCCCGGGTTTCTGCCGCCTGCAATTGGGCTTCCAGTGCCGGAATGACGCTATATTGCAATTCGGCCATGCGTTCCAGATCGTTGGCGCGACGCGCGGTATCCAGGTCGACACGTTTACGATCCAGCTCCTTCTGAATCTGGGAGGTGCCTTCAATGCTCAGTTTTTCCCCTTTCCAGACTTCTTCCAGTTCCTGATATTTGACGTCCAGTTCCTTGATCTGGTTTTGTAAAATATCCAGACGCTTGCGACTGGCTTCATCTTTTTCCTTTTCCAGGGCGACTCTTTCAATATTCAGTTGAATGATACGCCGCTCCAGTTCATCCAGTTCCTGGGGTTTGGAGTCAATTTCCATTTTGATCCGCGACGCGGCCTCGTCCATCAGGTCAATGGCCTTGTCGGGCAGATTGCGATCGGGAATATAGCGGTGGGATAACTGCGCCGCCGCCACCAGGGCCGGGTCAGTGATACGCACCCCGTGATGGGCCTCGTAGCGTTCTTTCAGCCCCCTCAGAATGGCAATGCTGTCCTCGACGCTGGGTTCATCCACTAGGACCCGCTGAAAACGACGCTCCAGAGCGGCGTCTTTTTCGATGTATTTGCGGTATTCATCCAGGGTGGTAGCACCGATGCAGTGTAACTCGCCCCGGGCCAGGGCCGGTTTGAGCATGTTGCCCGCATCCATGGCCCCCTCGGCTTTACCGGCACCCACCAGAGTATGAATTTCATCAATGAAAAGAATAATTTTCCCTTCACTCTTTTCAAGATCGGTAAGCAATGCCTTAAGGCGTTCTTCAAACTCGCCCCGGAACTTGGCGCCGGCAATCAGGGCACCCAAATCCAGTCCCAACAGGCGTTTATCGCGCAGGGACTCGGGTACTTCGCCATTGACCATGCGCAAGGCCAGGCCTTCGACAATGGCAGTCTTGCCCACCCCCGGTTCGCCGATCAGTACGGGATTATTTTTGCTGCGGCGCAGCAATACCTGAATGGTACGGCGGATTTCATCATCCCGACCGATAACCGGATCGAGTTTGCCCTGACTGGCACGCTCGGTGTAGTCAATGGTGTATTTATCCAGTGCCTGACGCTGCTCCTCGGCATTGGCATCCTTGATTTTTTCGCCGCCATGCAAGTCATGTACGGCCTGCTCCAGATCCTTGCTGGTCGCCCCTGCGGCTTTCAACAGACGTCCGGCTTCGCCTTTGTCTTCCAGCAGTGCCAGCAGAAAATGCTCAGTGGAAATAAAGCTGTCACCGCGTTTCTGGCTGATTTTATCGGCCAGATTGAACATGTTGCTCAGATCGCGGCTGACCTGGACCTCGCCGGGCTGACCCTGGACTTTGGGCATGCCCTCCAGAGCGCGGTTGAGCTGATTGCGCAGGGCATCCACCTGTACTCCGGCTTTGGCAAGCAAAGGACGGGCAATACCCCCTTCCTGATCGAGAAAAGCAATCAGAAAGTGGATAGGCTCCATTTGTTGATGGTCCTGAGCCAGAGCCAGACTCTGGGCATCCTGAAAAGCCTGTTGAAATTTGGTGGTCAATTTATCGGTGCGCATGGATAAGCTCCGTGAAATGAATGTTGACCATCACATGGGATCAGATGGTCTTTTTTTCAAGTGTAGGGTTGCGTTGCAGCCCTTTGATCAAAAACACCGTGGCGAAGAGGGCTAACAGTCCGGCAGCAGCAAAAGTCCACTGCCCCCCCCAGTGTGCCCAGGACCAGCCCGCCGCGAGAGCACCAATGCCTCCACCCAAGCCATAAACCATGCTGGCATAGAGCGCCATGCCCCGGGCGCGCAAGGCACCGGGAAAACGTTCAGCAATCCAGTGGATGGCCGCCAGATGAAAAGCCGCATAACTGGCGGCATGGAGGCTCTGCACCAGAATGATCCACAGCAAACCCGGCCACCAGGCAATCACACCCCAGCGCAAGGCGGTCAGGACAAAGGCCGCCGTAAACACCAGCGGGATACCGAGGCGCCGGATAAAGCGGTCACCCCACCAGAAAAAAGCCACCTCACAGAGTACGGCAAAGCCCCAGAGCATGCCGACGCTGGTACTGCTGAGGCCATGGGCCTCGGCGTAGATGGAATAAAAAGCGTAATACACTCCATGACTGGCCTGTTCCAGCAAACCTGCCAGCAGAAAAAACCAGAGCCGCAGATCGCGGAGGACAGGGGTCATGCGTGGCCGCGCTTGTGTGGACGAAGGGACATGACTTGCATAAGGCAGGTGGCGGCTGACCCACCAGGCCAGCACCAGAAACAGGAGAATGCCCGGTATAAAAGCCTGCATCCCCAAAGTGCTTATGAGCACTCCCATTCCCAGGGAAAGCGCAATAAATCCCAGGGAACCCCAGAGCCGGATACGCCCATAGGAGGCGGAGCGCCGCTGCGCCCAATCCATGGTGGTGGCGTCCACCAGCGGCAAGGTTGCCGCCCAGAAAAATGAAAAAGCCAGGGTGATCAGCAGAATGGCGATAAAATTTCCGGCACTGAACTCCAGCGCCAAAAATCCCGCAGCAGTAAGCAGGGTGCCGACCATGACAATCGGGCGGCTTCCCCAGAAATGCGCGAGCCAGCCCCAGAGATTGGGAGCAAGGACTTTGCTGAACTGAACGGCAGCCGTAAGAATCCCGATGGCCAGGGGAGTTTGCCCCTGGTCATGCAGCCAGGGTCCCCAATAGGGCATGAAAGCACCCAGGGCACAGAAGTAAATAAAATAGAAGGCTGCCAGCCAGCCTCCTTCTCTTTCAATGCCCATGATGGATCCTGGACCTGCTGCTCAGGAGGTGGATGATGGGGGGTTACGCGGAAATGGGCGAAAGCGGGGGTTGAACGTCCCCGTTCTGGGCGCGATGGCGCATCCAGTGATCCATCACAGTCAGGGCGAGCATGGCTTCGACAATGGGCACGGCGCGGATACCTACACAGGGATCATGACGGCCCGTGGTCACCACTTCTGTTGTCTGGCCGTGAATGTCAATACTCTGGCGGGGAATCCGAATGCTGGAAGTCGGCTTGATGGCTACCGAAAGCAGCAGATCCTGACCAGAAGAAATGCCACCCAGCACCCCTCCGGCATGATTGCTCAGGAAGCCCTGGGGAGTCATGACATCGCCGTGCTGACTGCCGCGTTGCTCCACGACAGCAAAACCATCGCCCATGGCCACTGCCTTGACGGCGTTGATGCTCATCATGGCCTTGGCGATATCGGCTTCGAGGCGGTCGAAAACAGGCTCACCCAGCCCCACCGGCATCCCTGAAACCCGGGCCTCTATTCGTGCGCCAATGGAATCCCCTTCCTTGCGCAAGGCATCAAGAAATTCAGCCATCTGTTCTGCTGCCAGAGCATCCGGACAAAAAAAGTCATTGCGGGCGATTTCTGCGGGGTCAAAAGTCTGAGCCTGCACATGCCCCATCTGCGCCATCCATGCGAGAAATTCCACACCCAGACGTTCTTTCAGAAACTTGCGGGCAACCGCCCCGGCGGCAACCCGGGTAGCGGTTTCCCGGGCAGAGGAGCGACCACCGCCACGATAATCCCGGAGGCCGTATTTTTGCAGATAGGTATAATCCGCGTGTCCGGGTCGGAACAGATCCTTGATCTTGCTGTAGTCCTGGGAGCGTTGATCGGTGTTGCGAATGAGCAGACCAATAGGCGTGCCGGTGGTCACCCCTTCAAACACCCCCGAAAGGATTTCTACCTGATCTTTTTCCTGACGCTGGGTGGTATGCCGCGACTGCCCCGGCCGGCGTCGGTCCAGATCGCCCTGGATATCTTCAGGGGCGAGAGGCAGTCCGGGCGGGCAGCCGTCAATAATACAACCGATGGCCGGGCCATGACTTTCGCCGAAGGTGCTGACCCGGAAACATTCCCCGATGCTGCTCCCGGCCATAATCTATTTTTCCATTTCAATCATGGCATAAGCCGAATGATTATGAATGGACTCAAAGTTTTCTGAAGACACAGAAAACCATTGCACACGGTCATCTTCCTGCAGGCGCAGAGCGACATCCCGGACCATGTCTTCCACAAATTTGGGATGATCGTAGGCGTATTCAGTCACATATTTTTCGTCGGGACGTTTGAGCAGACCAAACAACTCACAGGAGGCTTCGCCCTCAATCAGATCAATCAGATCGCGCACCCAGATGCTTTCCTGACTGCGCACATGGACCCAGACATGGGCCCGCTGATTGTGGGCGCCATACTCCGAAATACTTTTGGAACAGGGGCACAAACTGGTCACCGGCACCATGACTCCCACCGTCAACTGATAGCCTTTGGGGGTGATTTCACCAACCAGCTCGACTTCATAGTCGAGCATGCTTTTGACACCGGAAACGGGGGCCTGTTTTTGCACAAAAAACGGCAGACGCATTTCCAGCCGTGCAGAGTCGGCTTCCAGCCGCTTACACATTTCTTCGACAATCGCCCGAAATCCTTCCACGCTGATGGGGGCATCATGCATGTTGAGGATTTCCATAAAGCGCGACATGTGGGTGCCCTTGAGATGGGCAGGCAAACTGACATACATGTTACACAGGGCGACGCTGGGTTGGACGGCGCCATCGCGGTCCGCAAATTGTAGAGGATGCCGAACCGCACGAATGCCGACCTGCTGAATGGGAATGGCACGGGGATCCACCCGTCCCTGAACATCTTCAAGTACTTCTGTAGCGCAAATACGCACGCATACCTCACTTATGAATAGTGGACCAATTCAGTCAGATATTACCTGTGACCTGACTAACGGGCAAGGGATTCCAGCAACAGCTTCCCTGAAGCGGTGATTCCGGCAGCATCCAGACCCAATTCGGCGAGCCACTGCGAGGCATCTCCTTGCTCAATGAATTGATCGGGTAAGCCGAGAATACGCATGGGGAGCATCTGTCCCTGATTGAGCAGGTATTCGGCCACCGCCGCACCAGCTCCACCGGCAATAACGCCCTCTTCCACCGTGATCAGCGCCTGATGGGTTCGGGCGACTTCATTCAATAGCTCATGATCCAGAGGCTTGACGAAGCGCATATTGATAACCGTGGCATCCAGCGCTTCTCCCGCTTCCAAAGCCGCAGCGGCACGGGTACCGAAGGAGAGAATCGCCAGTTTTTTTCCGGTACGCAGAGTTTCTGCCTTGCCTATGGGCAGTTGCCGTTGCAGATTCTTGTCGAGTTCCAGACCCACCCCGTTACCCCGGGGATAACGCACCAGTGCCGGGCCGGGATAGGCAAATCCAGTATTGAGCATGTCCCGCAATTCCTGTTCATCTTTGGGAGCCATGATCACCAGGTTGGGGATGCAGCGAGAATAGGCCAGATCGAAGGCTCCCTGATGGGTCGCCCCATCTGCTCCCACCAGACCGGCACGATCAATGGCAAAGAGGACGGGCAGATTCTGGATGGCTACATCATGGAGCAGCTGATCATAGGCGCGTTGCAGGAAGGTCGAGTAAATCGCAACTACGGGATGAATACCATCACAGGCCATTCCCGCCGCAAATGTCACCGCATGCTGCTCGGCAATACCGACATCATAATAGCGTTCGGGATAAAGCTGCTCAAAACGTACCAGCCCCGAACCCTCGCGCATGGCCGGGGTAATGGCCACCAGACTGGATTCGGCACCGCCCTTTTCACAGAGCCAGTCACCAAAAACCTTGGTGTAAGTCGGCGGACCACCGGCCTTTTTAGCCATTTTCCCGTCACTCTGGTTGAAGGGTGTAACCCCATGATAGGTACAAGGGTCGTCTTCGGCAGGACCGTAGCCCTTGCCTTTTTTAGTCATGACATGCAACAGCCGTGGCCCTTCAATTTTCTTGAGGTTTTCCAGGGTGGGAATCAGGGTATCCAGGTCGTGCCCGTCAATAGGACCGAAGTAATTGAAGCCCATTTCCTCAAAAAGTGTGCCGGGCGTGACGAGCCCTTTGACGCCTTCCTCAGCTTTTTTAGCCAGTTCGCGCAGGGGGGGTACCAGGCTCAAGGCCTGACCGGCGCCATCCCTGACGGTATTGTATAAGCGCCCCGAAAGAATGCGGGTCAGGTACTGGGAAACGGCACCCACATTGGGGGATATGGACATTTCATTGTCATTCAGCACGACCAGCAGGTTGGCATCCAGTACCCCGCCGTTATTGAGTGCTTCATAGGCCATGCCGGCGGTCATGGCGCCATCACCGATAATGGCGACGACTTCGCGATCGCGTTTTTCCAGCTTGGCCGCCACAGCCATACCCAATCCGGCGCTGATGGAGGTGCTGGAGTGCCCGGCTCCAAAGCTGTCATAAGGACTTTCATCGCGCTTCAGAAATCCGGAGAGTCCATCTTTCATGCGCAGTTGCGAGAAGCGCGAGCCTCTGCCGGTGAGAATCTTGTGGGGATAAGCCTGGTGGCCGACATCCCAGACCAGGCGATCATCCGGGGTATTGAATACGGCATGCAGGGCCACTGCCAGTTCAACCGTCCCCAGACAGGAAGACAAGTGCCCTCCGGTCTGGCTCACGGATTCCAGAAGAAACTGACGAAGCGCCTTGGCCACGCCTTTCAGTTCAGCGCGGGACATGCTCCGCAGCTCATCGGGCATGGGAATACCCTTCAACAAGTCTGTCATTTATTTCGCTCAACAATGAGGCGCGCCAGGGCGCGCAGGTGATCCGCCTCGTGCTGCCAGCTGTGCAGGGCTGTCAGCGCCTCTTCCAGCAGGCGGTGTGCATAATTCTGGGCCTCTTTGAGCCCCAGCAGGGTCACAAAACTGGGTTTGTTACGGCTGCGATCCGCACCTTGCAGAGCTTTCCCAGTTTGCTGAAGGTCGCCGATTTCATCGAGGATGTCATCCTGCACCTGGAAAGCCAGTCCGACCCGGTCGGCATACTGTAAGAGCAGAGCCCCCTGTTCGCTAATTTCCGTAACGCCGGCAGCGCAGAGAGACAATTGAATAGCGCAGCGGATCAGCATCCCGGTTTTGTGCAGATGCATCTGTTCCAGGGCAGGCAAGGCCAGTTCATGACCGACGGCGGCCAGATCAATAGCCTGACCACCTACCATCCCCCGGGAACCCGCCGCCTGGGCCAGTGCCGCCAGCATGCGCATCTGCCATTCGGGCTCTATCCCCCAACCCGGCTCGGAAAGTACCACAAAAGCCTGGGCTTGCAGGCCGTCCCCCACGAGAATGGCCGTTGCTTCATCATAAGCCTTGTGGCAGGTAGGTAAGCCCCGACGCAAATCATCATTGTCCATGGCCGGGAGATCATCATGCACCAGAGAGTAGGCATGAATCATTTCCAGGGCGGCAGCGGGACGATCCAGTTGCTCCGGAGCGATGCCCAAACACAACCCGCTGGCATAGACCAGCAAGGGCCGAATCCGTTTGCCCCCGCCCAGGGTGCTGTAGCGCATGGCGGCATGGAGGCGAGCCGGGAGGATATGCTCGTCCGGCAACAAGTCCTGCAGGACCGTTTCGATGCGGGTGACGGCTTGCTGGCGGAATTCAGCAAATTTCTGGGTGGTTTCCAGAGCTTCCAGAGTCATTTTATGGTTCATCCTGATTCATCGGGGTGGCATTTTCTCCCAGCAGGATCTCTACCGTCTGACGCGCCTGCTGCAGTTGCGCTTCGGCGCGTTTGGCAAGATCCATACCCTGCTTGAAAAGAGCCACTGAGTCTTCCAGACCCAGTTGACCGCCTTCCAGGCGGCGCACCGTGGCTTCGAGAGAATCCAGGGTGCTGGCAAAGTCTGCGGGGGTATCTGCTGAAGCACTGGTATTATTCATGTCATTTTCCATGTTTGCCAATTAAACACTAGGCCCCATATCCGGGGCAAGCGTCAGACATCATAAATCCATACTGGACGGTCGGTCGATCCAACACTACTATTTCCTCTGTTTTTCACTTTCCAAAAGGGCTGTACCCCTCATGTCCATCCAAAAAACGGCACAGATGACCTCCCTGCCCAGACAGGAAGGCACCCGCTTTGACGTACTCGGTGCCATCAGCGTGTCGCATTTTCTCAATGATAGCATTCAATCCTTGATGTTGGCCGTTTATCCCCTGTTCAAATCGCATTTTGATTTGAGCTTTGCCCAGATCGGCCTGATCACTTTGGCTTATCAATTGACGGCTTCCATCATCCAGCCGCTGGTGGGACGCTACACAGATGCACACCCCCTCCCCTTTTCCCTGCCCATTGGCATGGTTTCTACCTTTGCCGGATTGCTGTTACTGTCCATAGCCCCCAATTACGCCATTCTGCTGCTGGCTGCTGCCCTGGTGGGGCTCGGTTCGTCAGTATTCCATCCGGAATCCTCGCGGGTTGCGCGCATGGCCTCGGGTGGTCGGCATGGACTTGCCCAATCCATTTTTCAGGTGGGCGGAAATATCGGCGCGGCGGTGGGTCCGCTTCTCGCGGCTTTTATTGTGATGCCCAACGGTCAGCACAGTTTATCGTGGTTTTCACTGGCAGCGCTGCTGGCTATTGTCATTCTGACTTTTGTCGGACGCTGGTACCAGCATCAGCATCGCCTCCCCAAAAAGCCGCAGGCGGCAAACAGGGAAGCACTCTTACCAGCGAAGTTGGTGAAGCGCAGTATCGCCATCCTGGTCGCTCTGATGTTTTCCAAATTTCTCTATTTGACTAGCATCAGCAGTTATCTGATTTTTTACCTGATGCAGCGTTTTCATATTGCCACCCAGGAAGCCCAGTTACATCTGTTCATCTTTCTGGCCGCTGTCGCCGCAGGCACCCTGATGGGCGGGCCGATTGGCGACCGCATCGGCCGTAAAAAAGTCATCTGGGTATCTCTTTTGGGCATTGCTCCCTTTACCCTGGTTTTGCCTTATGTTGGTCTGACCATGAGTGCATTGTTGACCGTGATTATTGGCTTTTTGCTGGCCTCGGCTTTCCCGGCCATGGTGGTTTATGCGCAGGAGCTGGTGCCCGGCAAGGTCGGAACCATTTCCGGACTGTTTTTTGGACTGGCCTTCGGCCTGGGTGGTGTGGGTGCAGCGCTTCTGGGGGAACTGGCGGATATCTGGAGCATCCAGGTGGTTTATCAGATCTGCGCCTTTCTGCCGTTACTGGGCCTGCTCGCCGCTTTCCTGCCCCATATCCCGAGTACCCGGGAAAAGGCCCACTAAGCGTCTTTACTCACAGCGGTTGATAAGACAAGCTACGCATTGCCGCCCGCCATGTGCGGGCCTCTTTCTGGAGCGGCTTTGCCGCGAGGTTAGGACGATTGGCTTTCGCTGAACCAAAATTTTACTTTCTGATTCCCGAGGAAAAACCTCATTGGAGCGAGAGCCTCGCCCCATGGCTGGCCCTTTCGGCCATGATCATTGCCCTGATTTTGTTTCTGCTGATCCATGTGCATAAACCCAAAATGCAGGCCTTGCATAACCAGACCGAAGTCAACAAGACTTTTCATATCATGCCCTTACCCAACAAATCCTTGGCCCCGAGTCTGGCAAAGCCGCAGAGCGTTCCACACCCTCGTCCCATAGTGAAGCCCCATCCGCTAAAACCTCAGGCGCGGCCACAGGCCGTAGCACGGCCCATACCGCGCCCGATCCCCCGGCCGCAACCGCCGCATCCCCTGAACCAGGCGCATGTGGCGCCGCAACGGTCACCAGTGCGCGCGCCCAGTGCCTCATCGGTTCAGCAGAACGCTCAACCACCCGGCCCACCCCACATCAATCTGGGAAGATTGCAGGAGCAGATGGATCAGGCCGCGCGCGAAGCCACCGCCAGTCCGCCTCTACCCAAATTTGAAAATCCGAAAGGGCCGGTTGCCGATTTTTATATTGCCGGCTGGATTCAAAAGCTGGAACGGATCGGCGATCTGAATTATCCCGGTTCCCTGGTCGGTCAGTTGAAAGTCAAGGTGGTGCTGAACCCCCAGGGCAATCTGGAGCGCATCATTATGGTGGATCCCTCGGGCAATAAGGAACTAGATGCGGCAGCAGAGCGGATTATTCGTCTTTCTTTTCCCTATATGCCATTTTCCAAACAGTTGGCAGCCCAGACCCGGAAAATTGAAATTCCCCTGAACATGCACTTTATGGGGGTACGCCGTGTCAGTGCCTGGTAATCCGTCATGAGGAGAAAATTTTGAAAAAACCGAAAATAGGTACCGTGTTGTTCGCCTTGTTTCTCGTACTCTGGGCGGCGGCTATGGTCGCCCTCGTGGTGATAGGATTTACCAACATTCAACCGGCAGGCATCGGCAATACTGCTACAGCTTCCAGTGCCTCGCCGACCGTCAAGGAGCAGCCACATGGATAGCGTGCGAATGGCCAGAACCCTGGGATGGGCGGGAATCATCCCCCTGCTTATTGCCAATTTCGGGGTCTGGAAAGGTTATGGTGTGGTGGCCCTGACTCTGGGAAATATCTACGCCGCCATCATTTTGGGATTTCTCGGCGCGATTCACTGGGGTCTGGCCATGAATCGTGAGCATAGCGATGATGCATCCATGCTGATGATCTGGAGTGTGATTCCAGCACTTTGGGGATTTTTTGCACTGTGGTGGTCGGCACCATTAGCTTTGGCACTGCTGATTCTGGGATTTATCGCCCAGTGGTTTGCAGACTATCGCCTCAACAAACGCTTGCGCCTGCCCTCCTGGTTTTTTCCACTGCGCAGCGGCTTGACTGCAGCAGTTGTATGCCTGCTGGGCTTGCTACTGCTGCAGTTGTATGCCGGATTCTGATTGCGGATGTAAATACCCGACAGAGGCCGATAAATGGCCTCGCGGAGTATCTTGATTAGTGAGTCTGACCCTGCTGGCTGGCGATTTCCTCGCGGACCTTGTCCATGTCGAGGGCAAGCGCCTGTTGAATGACTTCTTCCAGAGCGCTGGCCGGCAGTGAGCCCGCCTGGGAGAAAATGCCGATCTGCTGGCGGAAAATAGTCAGGGTGGGAATGGAGCGGATCTGAAAAGAAGCACCCAGTTCCTGTTCCACATCCGTATTGACCTTACCGAAAACAATATCCGGATACTTTTCGGCAGCGGCCTCAAAAGTCGGGGCAAAGGCCTTGCACGGGGCACACCAGGGCGCCCAGAAATCCACGATAACCATGTCATTGCCGGTCACGATCTGTTCAAAATTCTCTTGGGTAAGTTCCACAACGGCCATGCTGAATCCTCTTAAATATCACAATACGCAGAATTGCGCCGGGCAGACGGGACCATCCCGAATGACAGTAAATTGATATATGCTGACCTTAAAGCGCGAAACTGATGGGGTCAAGGCATGGTATTGATGGATGAACAGCTTCCGGTACTTTCGGTAACGGCACTGAATAGTACCGCCCGGGAAATCATTGAAGGCAACTTCCCGTTGCTGCGGGTCGAAGGAGAAATTTCCAACTTTAGCGCACCCGGCTCTGGTCACTGGTATTTCTCTTTGAAAGACAGCAGCGCCCAGGTCCGCTGCGCGATGTTTCGGCAACGCAACACCTACAGCCGGATGCAGCCCCGCAATGGCTTGCAGGTGCAGGTGCTGGCGCAACCAACACTCTATGAAGGCCGGGGTGAGTTTCAGTTGATCGTTGAACAAATTCAGGAATCGGGTGAAGGAGATCTACAGGCCCGTTTTGTTGCCCTGAAAGAAAAGCTGGCTGCTGAAGGGCTTTTTGAAGCCCGGCTCAAACGCCCTCTGCCGACCTGGCCGCAGCGGGTTGCGGTCATCACCTCGGCGACGGGTGCCGCCCTGCAGGATATTCGCGCCACCCTGGCGCGGCGCTGGCCACTACTTACTGTTCTCGTGTATCCGGTGCTGGTGCAGGGCGAGCAAGCCAGTGCCCAGATTGTCGAAGCCCTGCGCAAAGCCAGCACTCGGCGTAGCGAAGAGGTGATCATTCTGGCCCGGGGCGGAGGCAGTGCCGAAGACCTCTGGTGTTTCAATGAGGAAGTCGTCGCGCGGGCCATTCGTGCCTCTACCCTTCCGGTAGTCACCGGAATCGGCCATGAAATTGATTTCACCATTGCCGATTTTGCCAGCGATTTGCGCGCCGCGACGCCTACGGCTGCTGCCGAAGCGGTCAGCCCCGATCGCAGCGAGTGGTTACCCAGAGTGCAGGGACTGTCTGGCCAGTTGACGAGACAGATGCAGCGAAAATTACAGGATGAGGCGCAACGCCTGGATTTCTTGCGGATGCGTCTGCGCCATCCTGGAGAAGGACTCGACCTGGCGCAGCAGCGTTTGGCCGCCGCCCGGCAAAATCTGGCACGGGCCATGTTATTGCGGGAACAATTCTGGACCCGACAATTTGCTTATCTGGAGGAACGACGTCGGCGCCAGGATCCCATCCAGCATTTGCAGGCGCTGCAAAAACAGCTGGAAGCTAGTCGCAGCAGGCTGCGCCAGATGATGCTGGAGCACTTGCAGCGCAATGAACTGCGCCTGCAACAATCCACTGCCGCACTGGGTTTTCTGGACCCCCTGGCGGTCCTGCAGAGGGGGTTTGCGGTATTGCGGGATGCCTCAGGCAAGGTGTTGTTCAG
This sequence comes from Acidithiobacillus sp. TH-A117, assembly GCF_057473465.1. Lineage (NCBI taxonomy): Bacteria > Pseudomonadati > Pseudomonadota > Acidithiobacillia > Acidithiobacillales > Acidithiobacillaceae > Acidithiobacillus > Acidithiobacillus sp. TH-A117. The sequence continues at coordinate 41,660 of NZ_JBYCKQ010000026.1, read as the reverse complement.
TAGTGCCGACAGTCATTCCGGGGATATTCTGGAAGCCACGCTTGCCCGGGGCACCTTGCATTGCCAGGTGCTGGAAGCGGAGGCAACGGGTGATTGATGCCCCACCATGAAGCGCGGCCCAGGCTATCGACAAAAGCCAGCCTGTCGCTTTACTCTTCCCACTCGCTGCCGCTGAGTCAGTGGTGTGATTTTTTTAGAACAGGGTAGATGCCCTGCCAATTCGAGGAGTCTTCATGACCAATCCACAAGTCGTACTGCACAGCAACAAGGGTGATATCGTCATTGAACTGGACGCCGAAAAGGCTCCCAATACCGTCGAAAACTTTCTGAGCTATGTGGATGAGGGTTTTTTTGATGGCACGATTTTTCATCGGGTGATACCCGGTTTCATGATTCAGGGCGGCGGTTTTACCGCTGACATGCAGCAGAAGAAAACCCATGAGCCGATTCAGAATGAGGCCGAAAACGGTCTGAAAAATCTGCGTGGCACCCTGGCCATGGCGCGCACCAATGATCCCCATTCGGCGACTGCCCAGTTTTTCATCAACCTGACGGACAATGATTTTCTCAATTTCAAGGCCGCTTCCGGCTCTGGTTGGGGTTATGCCGTATTTGGCAAGGTGGTCAGCGGGATGGATGTGGTAGACGCCATCGCCAAGGCTCCCACCGGCAATAAAGGCATGCATCAGGATGTTCCCAAAGAGACGGTCTCCATCGACAAGGGAGAACGGGTAACTGTGGCCTGAGCATGTATTCCCTGGATGCAGATTTCGGGGAAGGACCGGTCTGGTTCATTTCTGATCTGCATCTGAGCCCCCGCCAACCTGCCCTGACTCGTCTTTTTCAGCAATTTTGCGATACCCGCGCGCCGGAGGGGCAGGCCCTTTTCATTCTCGGCGATTTGTTTGACTACTGGGTACACCCGGCGCAATCCCGGGAGAGCACTTATGCCCAAGTCTTTGACCGTCTGCAGCAGCTTGCGACCACTGGCATGCGTATTTATGTCATGGTCGGCAACCGGGATTTCGCCTTGAGCTCGAAGCTGCTCGCTCGCTTTGGTCTGCAGCTGATTCCTGATCCCTGTGCCATCCACCTGGGCACGCAAAATATTCTGCTTACTCATGGTGACCTGCTGTGTACGGATGACCGTCGCTATCAGCGCTTTCGACGAGTGATTCGTCATCCGCTGACGCGTCTGAGTATCGGCAACCTGCCTTACCCCTGGCTGCAAAAGCTGGCAGCCCAACTCCGTAGCGGTAGTACCCGGGAAGTCCAGAAAAAAGCTCCGGAGATCACCGATGCCCAGCCAGCGGCCATACAATCCGCCCTGCGTGAGGGAATAGGTAAAACCCGTCAGCAGCGGGGCTTTGACGTGCTGGTGCATGGTCACACCCATCGTCCCGTTTGGGAGCAGAACAAGGACGGCTGGCGCATGGTCCTGGGTGCCTGGACTGCGGATGAAGCCATCATCGGTCGATGGGCTGAAGGACAGTGGTCACTGGAGAAAATCATGTCCATATCCTAGACTGCCCTACCAGGGAATGAGGTTTGCCCTGCATCTTCAACGGCACTGACCCGGGAGCGTTGTCATGATGGTCAATCGTGATGAAAAAAGCGTGATGCAGCAGGGGCTCAGTAGTGACGAAGCAACGCTGTTAAGGCAAAAATTCGGTCCCAATCAACTTCCCGCTCCGCCCTCACCGCACTGGTGGCAACAACTCCTCCAGCAATTCCGTAACACACTGATTGTCATCCTCAGCATGGCTGCTTTGCTGTCGGTAATCCTGGGACATTGGGTGGACAGTGCCATTATTGGCGCTGTCATCCTCATCAATACCCTGCTTGGATTCCTGCAGGAAAATCGTGCCGAAAAGGCGGTTGCCGCCCTGCAATTTTACCTGGTGGAATATTCCCAGGTTCTGCGCGATGGGCACTGGCAGAAACAGCCATCCAATACTCTGGTTCCCGGTGACTGGGTGCGTATTGAAAACGGAGATAGGGTGCCCGCTGATCTGGATTTACTGGAGGCCCATCAACTGCAGGTGGATGAATCCCTTTTGACTGGTGAATCGCTGTCATTGGACAAGGCGGTTTCCGGTCAAGAGCCAGACAGCATGGTGCATGCCGGTACCTTGGTCACGCGCGGATCCGGGATCGGAAAAGTCCGGGCCATTGGGTCGGCCACGGCCATTGGCAAAATCCAGCAACTCATGGATCAAACCCAAACCCAAAAATCTCCGCTGTTGCTCCGGATCAACCGGCTTTCCCGGCTACTGGGCGCTGCGGTGCTCCTTCTGGCTGTCATTGCTGCAGCAGTAACATGGAAGCGTGGCGACAATCTGGAATTTGCCATTCTGGCAGCCATCAGTCTGGCGGTGGCCATTATTCCCGAAGGGCTCCCGGCAGTGATCAGCATCACCCTCGCTCTGGGTGTTCAACGCATGGCCCGACAGGGTGCCATCATCCGGCAATTGCCGGCAGTGGAAACCCTGGGAGCGGTCACCGTCATCTGCACCGATAAAACCGGCACCCTCACGGAAAATCGCATGGCGGTTGCAGACCTGCGCCTGGCTGAAGATAACCCTGAGGGACGACGCAGGGCCCTGGAAATCATGATGCTCTGTAATGATGCCGAGATCATGCCCGATGGACGCGGCAGTGGTGATCCGCTGGAGCAAGCTTTGCTCCTCTTTATTCTGGAAGAACAAGCGAATTTGCTGTCTGTCCAACAGGCATTGCTGCGCCTGGACACCCGTCCCTTTGACCACGAAAAGCCCTACATGGCGACACTCCATACCGATCGGGTCGCCATCAAGGGCGCACCGGAATATGTTTTGCGTCACTGCCTGGATTTCCAAAACCCCGAATTTGCCTATTGGGAGGGCGTGATTTCAGAAATGGCTAATCTGGGACTGCGCACCATTGCCCTGGCTGAGGCCAATCCCGCCGATTGGACGACCCTCGATGCGCGAAACTGGCGCTGGCTGGGGGTTGTGGCGCTGCTGGATCCCCCTCGGCCAGCGGTTCCGGCAGCCATAGCCGCCTGTCGCAAGGCCGGAATCCGCGTGATCATGGTGACTGGAGATCATCCCCGAACGGCAACCACCATTGCCCGTCAAGTGGGCCTGAGTACCGAAAATTCGATCGAGGTGGTGGATCATACCCGGTGGGTTGCCGCAAGCCCGGAAGAACGCCGGGTTTTGGCACGGGAAGTCAGCGTCTTTGCCCGGGTGCAGCCCACTGATAAGCTGGAGCTGGTCCAGACCCTGCAAAGCAGTGGCGAAGTGGTGGCGATGACCGGAGATGGTGTGAATGATGCCCCCGCCTTGCGGCGCGCTCAGATCGGAGTAGCCATGGGCTTGTCCGGCAGTGCCGTGGCTCGCGAAGCGGCGGCCATGATCCTGACTGACGATGATTTCGCCCATATAGCCAGCGCCGTCGCCGAGGGTCGTCATATTTATCACAATATCCAGCAGACCATCCTGTTCATGCTGCCCACGAATTTTGCCCAGGGACTGATCATTTTCATTGCGGTACTTGGCGGAATCACCCTGCCGATTACCCCTTTGCAGATTCTCTGGATCAATACCGTCACTGCCGTCACCCTGGCACTGGTATTCGCCTTCATGGGGACGCATCAAACCTTCATGCAACGCCCGCCCAGACCGCTGCATGAACCATTGATGACAGGACTACTCTGGCTGCGGATGGGCATCGTGACGGTGTTTCTGGTGGCTACGGTGTTTGTGGTTTTTTCTGTGGATAATGCGTCTTTCGGGATCCGGCATGCGCATACCCTCGCTGTCAATATATTGATGGCCATGGAAGGCGGAGTTCTTCTGGCGATGTACGGGCCCAGGCGCCAGGATCGGGGTGATTGGGTATTGTATGGCAGTCTGGGCAGCATTGTGGTATTGCAGGGCCTATTTTCACAATGGTCCCTTCTGCAACATGTTTTTCAGAGTGCGACCATGTCCATGATGGACCTCGCAATCATTTTATTGACGGCGTTCTTGGCCTGGCTGGTCACTCAACTCACTATGCGCATCCGCAAACGCGGAAAACCTTCATCCTGATTCTGATCATGCTAGACTAAATGCTCCTCAGGAGACAGACAGGAGATGAGCCATGAAAATTGAACGACTCCAGGGCAAGGCCAAGCGAACCAAGCCCAGGCTGGGTGTACACCCTACCCGTATCGAAAAAGATCGCACCGTCTATAACCGCAAGGTCAAGCACCGTGGTCAGCAGGGGACGCAGGGAGAGGGGCATACCGTGACGATGGCTGGTCGTCAGCGTATGCCCTTTTTCATGCACCCTGATATTGCCCATGGCCGCATCGCTTAAACCTCAGCCTGTCGCATCCGGTTGGTTATTGCGCTGGTGGAAAGACTCGCTGATTTTGCTGCGCGCGGCACCCCGTGCCTTCGCCCTGCTTTATCTGGTCATGTTGCTGTTGAATATGGCCTGGCAGCCATTGGTATTGAGTATTCCCATTTCCTGTATAGTGGTGGCCATCATATTTGCCGTAGCCATGGCCATTCATCAGGGCAGCACCCAGTTGGCCGATGTGGGTCGCAGTATTCGCGATGTCCCCTGGTGGCCCCTGTTGAGGCTGATTGTCGAAATTGCCCTGCTGGTAGCGGCACTTCTGCTGCTGATGCTGCTATTCCGGCACTATCTGCAAGGTATTTTCAGTCAGGATCATATTTCCTCGGCAGCAACCCTGCATAACCTGAAATCTCCGGACTGGCAGAAACTGCCTGACTGGCTGCGCTCGCTCATCACCAACGCTCTGGGCACTGCCCAGACCATGCTGGGCAACGCCTTTCTGCTCCTGTCTGTGGGGGTGATTGTTACCGGCATCACCCAAAGAGGGTACCTGGCGCTGCTGGCCGGTTTTCAGGCGGTTCTGGCCAATGTGCGGGTATGGCTGAGTTTTCTCATAGCCAGCCTGTTGCTGCAGGGGGTCATTACGTTTATTTCGGCTCGCCTGCATACCTATGCTGCCGCCCTGCTGGTATCTCTGCTGGGAGTGGCGGTGCTGATCATGGTGGGTCTGTATGGCTGGTGTTTTGTGCGGGAAACCTTTGGATTACCGGGTGCTCAGGTGGCTAAAGCTGCCACCGTCACGGCGCGCAAAAGAGCAGCAGCCCATGCTTAAATCTTCCGTCATCCCGCAGTAACCCCATGTCCTGGTTATGGTTCCACATCTCCAACCTGTGGCTGGGGCTTGCTGCAGGACTGGCGGGATTTGTGGACGCGATCGTTGGCGGTGGCGGTTTGATTTTGCTCCCGGCATTATTTGCGAGTTTTCCCCAAGCGGTACCCGCGAGTTTGCTTGGCACCAATAAAGCCGGTGCCATCTGGGGTACTGGCGCGGCTTTTCTGTCCTATGCCAGACGGGTGCAGATTCCCTGGAAAACCGTTCTACCGACCGCCCTGGCATCTCTGACCGGGGCTTTGCTCGGGGCAGATCTGGTCAGCAGCATCAATGATGCGGCCTTTCGTAAAGTGCTGCCTTTTGTGCTGGCTGTCGTCTTTCTCTACACCCTCTTGAATCGGCAGATGGGACAGGTTCATCGCCCCCGCTTTTCCCAGCGGACGGCCATCATCCTCGGTACTGTAGGTGGTTTCTGTATTGGTTTTTATGATGGGTTTCTTGGGCCCGGTACCGGCAGTTTTCTGGTTTTTGTATTTATTCTCGTTTTTGGTTTCGATTTTTTACATGCCAGCGCCAGTGCCAAACTCGTCAATTTTTCGTCCAATCTTGCTGCGCTGGGATTATTTGCCAGCAAATCCCTCGTCTTCTGGCATCTGGCCTTGTTTTTAGCCGCATGCAACATGCTGGGGAGCCTGCTGGGTACGCGTATGGCCATGACTCATGGCAGCGTTTTTGTCCGCCGCCTGTTTATCGTGGTCGTGCTGCTGCTGATTACCAAGACGGGTTGGGATGCTTTTGCTGGATAATTCAGATAATTACTTGCTCTTTCCAAGCCCTGTCGTATTTTTGATAAAATAATGGGCAGCAACCCAATCAGCAGGGATGGAGGCAGGTGGTCAAAGCCACCTGACAACGGATGACGGACGAAATTGAAAACCTCATGTTGGAGCACCTGAAAAGGCTTCAGGTTGTACTGGACCGCGTCGAGCGTAAGCTGGACGATCTGATCCGCCGTGTTGGTAATCTGGAATCCGGACAGGCCAATATCATCCAGCACTCGGGAACGCTGGCCGCCGCCGATGCCCAACAACAGCTTTCATCAGATGGATTCAACCAGCGTCTGGAACGTATCGAGCGTCGTCTGGAGCTATACGGCGGCTTTTGAAGGCTGCTGGAGATGAATCACAGCCCCGGCCTTGCCGATGGCCCTTAATACCGACTGCAGGGCGGCTTCGGTGGTATCTTCGCCAAAAGACACTGCTGAGGCAGTTTTTCCTGACTCCAGGCTGACCCGGGCGCAGGCCATGGCGCGTGCTCCGGTACCGGTTCCCAGAGCATGCTGGTCAAACTGCTCTACTTCCGCGTAGATGCCCGCTCCTTGAATCAAGGCATCCACTAAGGCGCCGACGGCGCCGCTGCCCTTGCCCTGTAAAATGCGGGGGTGGGCATCACTGCCCATGACCACCGAGGCGATCACCTTGTCGCCCTCGCGCTGCAGGCGATAGCGCCGCATCTGCCAGTCTTCATGACTCGGTACGAAATGCTGCTCAAACAAGGCATGGATCTGCTTTGCCGAGATTTCTCCGGACTGCTGCTCTGACACCTGTTGGACGATAGCGCTCAGTTCCTGGGCCAACCAGCGCGGCAGGGAAATACCATAATCCCGCTCCAGCACATGACTGACTCCACCCTTGCCGGATTGGCTATTGATGCGCACCACGGCTTCATAATTGCGCCCCAAATCCGCAGGATCAATGGGCAAATAAGGTACCTCCCAGAGCGCCTGTTCCTGGCCCCGGCGGTGCTGCATCCCCTTGCGGATGGCGTCTTGATGACTGCCGGAAAACGCGGTGTACACCAGTTCACCAAACCAGGGATGGCGGGGTGAAACGGTCATTCCCGTAGCGCGGGTATAAACGTCGCTGATTTCAGACCCCATGGACAAGTCAAGCCGGGGATCCAGACCCTGGGAGTAGATATTCATGGCCATGGTGAGAATATCCATGTTGCCGGTGCGTTCACCATTACCAAAAAGCGTCCCTTCAACCCGGTCAGCACCCGCCAAAACGGCCAGTTCTGCAGCGGCGACGGCACAGCCCCGGTCATTATGGGTATGCACACTGATTTTGACATGCTCGCGTCCGTGCAAATGATCGCAGAACCATTCAATCTGATCGGCAAATACATTGGGCATGGCCGATTCTACCGTGGCCGGCAAGTTCAAAATGACGGGCTGGCCTGTTTCAGGATGCCAGACGGCCATGACCGCTTCGCAGATTTCCACGGCATATTCCAGCTCAGTATTGCTGAAGCTTTCCGGCGAATACTGAAAAGTCCACTGCGTCTCTGGAAATTGCGCAGCGCCAGCCTTGACCCATTCGGCACCCCTTACGGCAATGTCCTTCACGCCTTCCCGGTCGAGCCCGAATACCTGCTCGCGCTGGACGGGATTGGTCGAGTTATAGACATGGACAATGGCCCGCTCAACCCCCTTGAGCGCTGCATAAGTCCGCTCAATGAGATTTTCCCGAGCCTGGGTCAATACCTGAATGGTCACATCCTTGGGAATACGTCCTCCTTCAATGATTTTACGCACAAAATCAAAATCCGGTTGGGAAGCTGCCGGAAATCCGACTTCAATTTCCTTGAATCCCATGCGCACCAGCAAATCAAACATCTCCAATTTTTGGGCCACGTTCATGGGACTTACCAGAGCCTGATTACCATCGCGTAAATCCACACTGGTCCAGATGGGGGCGTGGTGCATCCGCCGGTTGGGCCAGCGCCGATCCGGCTTGTGAACGGCCGGGAAACCCCGATAACGACGATGATTGAAACTGCTCATAATATCTGCTCCTGCCTATTCAAGATGATGGAAGCACTATACGCTTCATTCATGGACAGGTGCTTGCGAATTGCCCCCCATAAGGCGATGATAGCGCATGATTATAGCGAATTTTAGCGATTAAAGGACGGAAAATTGCGCCATGAAGCCTGAAGCACCTCATTCATCCCTGGATCGCTACGATCGTCGTATTCTCGAAGCCCTGCAACAAGATGCGGGTTTGAGCAATCAGCGCCTCGCCGAAAAAATCGGCCTGTCCCCCTCCCCCTGCCTGCGCCGGGTACAGGCTCTGGAAGAGGCGGGGATCATTCGCCAACGGGTGGCGTTACTGCAACCGGAGAAAATCGGCCTGGAACTGATGGTGCTCATGCATATCAGCATGGACCGCCACACCCCCGAGCGTTTTGAACACTTCGAAAGCACCATCATGCAATCGCCCGAAGTGCTGGAATGCTTTTTGATCACCGGCCATGATGCGGACTATCAACTGAAAGTCGTCCTCCGGGACATGGCCCATTTTCAGGATTTTCTGCTCAATCGCCTGACCCGGATTGAAGGCGTCACCGGCGTACATTCCAGTTTTATTCTGCGCAAGATCATCGATAAAACCGAGCTACCCCTGTAGGGCTTGAGCTAGGATGCCACTTGCATCCAACGCCGTCTGAATGGTTCATAAAACGCGCTGGTGTCCGGCGTGGCACCCGGCAGAGCACAGATAGCGGCCGCCAACTCCCCGCCCCGGAGCAGGCAGTTTTCAGGGCTAGCTCCCCGCCAGTAATTCCACAACCAGGCGGCGGCAAAAGCGTCACCGGCACCGACGGTATTTTTCAACTCAGCTACAAAAGTTGCCGCGACCCTGTAAAATTTTTTCCGGTCCCAATAGGCGGCACCTCGGCTCCACAAGTCAGTAACAAGGCACCCAGAGAAAAACGTTCAGTAAATACCTGCATCTTGTCCTGAAAATCTGGTCCGGTAGACAGCCCGTAGGTTTCCAGCAAACTATCCAGCTCGACCTCATTACATTTCAGGACCGAAGCACCCGTCATCCAACTCCCCAGGGATTCCGGCTGCCACCAGGGCGAGCGCAAATTGATGTCCATAAAGCGCCAGGGACTGAGGGCAGCCAAGGTACCCCAGCTTTGCAGGGATTCACCCTGCTCCCGCAAAGCCAGGGAACCATGGTAGAGCCAGGCGATGGACTCAGGCAGCGGGTCTGGCAGGGGGATGGCATCGTAAGCCTGATGGGGAAGAATATGGAACTGATGCCCCACCACGGGGTCTGCGCGCACTTCTACACGCCCGGTGGGCAGGCTCGTACTGACAGATACCCCCGCAACCGGCATTTGCCATTGCTGCATATGCGCCTGAATGCATCGGCCGTGCGCATCATCTCCTACCTGACTGATGAACAATGCTGCCGTACCCAGGCCTTGCAAGTGCTGCGCGACATTAAAAGGCGCACCGCCCAGACGTTGGCTGTCACCAAAATCATCCACCAGACACTCGCCGAAGATGACTCCGGTAGGTCCGTGGTCATTCATGAGGCATCCGGCTTTTGAGATTCACCGGGCAAGCGCCGGATCACCCGCTGAAAGAAAAAATTGTTGGGGATCACCACAATGGCACCGTCATCCTGCTTCAGTTCCGTAAACATGAGGTTTTCTTCGACCACTTCACCGGTCAGCGCCTCGGGAAAAATTTCAATGCGCTGTCCCAGACGCAAGGGTTGCCAGAACCAGATGAAAAAGCGGGCGGTAATGTTGCTGACCATCGCCCACAAAGCCAGCATACCCACGCCAATCACCGCCAGCAGACTGACAAAAGTCGTCCAGACCGCAGTAACATCCACCGCCCAGACCCGCAAGACTACCACCCAGACCAGAAGCCACAAAAACCAGGTGGTCATCCTTTTGAAGATAATGCCATAGCCATGGGAAATAGTGCGTCGCGCACCCAGAAAAGTGAGCAGATGACTGATCGCCCTGTCATACCAACGCAACAGTACGTAACTGCCCAGCACTATGAGTATGGTATAAATGCCTCTATGCAGTAGCCATTCGGGGTCCACATCCATCCCATAAATCGTCATGCTCATGTCTCATTCCTGATACGTGCTTGATAGTCGCACCTTAACGAAGCTGATAGCATACGACAATCCTTTTGCCCGCTTCAAAGGAGCCCGCATTGAAACTCAGTCAAGTCAGTCACCATGGTAATGTCGAATTGGCACTATGGCGCGGCAGGGATCTGTTTTCCCTCCGCAACATCGCTCCACGTCTGTCACTCAGCGATTTGCTGGGGGCTAGCGGCAGTTTGCGTAATGATCTGGAGCAGCGGCTCAATCGTGCCCATTCCCAGGATATACTGGATCCTGAACAACTGATTTTTTTACCGCCTTTGCCGGAAACCAGCAAAATCCTTTGTGCCGGCCTGAATTATCAAAGCCATGCCACTGAAGTTGCGGCGCCTGTGGCAGAATTTCCCAACTTTTTTACGCGTTTTACCGATACTCTAGTGGGCCATGGTCAGGCCCTGCGTATCCCGGCAAACTCTCAGGAACTGGACTACGAAGGCGAACTCGCTGTGGTCATCGGTAAAACCTGCTACGGACCCTTGACGGAAAATCAGGCACTGGATGCTGTATCGGGTTACACCATTTTCAACGACGCCAGCGTCCGGGATTTCCAGTTTCGCGCCAGTCAATGGACACTGGGTAAAAACTTCCCGGCAACAGGCGGTTGCGGGCCGGTACTGGTCAGTGCCGATGAGTTGCCCCTTGGGGCCAAGGGATTGAACCTGCATACGCTAATAGATGGTACTGTCATGCAGACCGGCAATACCGCCGACCTGATTTTCAATGTGGCCGCGTTGATTCAGGCGCTGGCAGCAGTCACCCCCCTGCATTGCGGCGACTTGATCATTACCGGAACCCCCGCCGGTGTAGGTTTCACCCGCCAGCCACCGCGTTTTTTGCAGCCGGGAGAACACTGTGAAGTTCGCATCGAAGGCATCGGTTCTTTGATCAACCCGGTAGTGACCGCCTGACGGCGGGTTGAATGCCTAACGATTGCGCATGAAATCCGCCGTGCGCTGCAGAGATGTCTGCAAATGTTCGTACAGTTCCAGCGACATTTCCTGTTCCTGCATGGCACGAAGCATACACGCCATCCACTGATCCCGGGCCTGATCATCCACCGGAAAGCTGGCATGGCGGGCGCGCAGGCGCGGATGCCCGAATTTCTGTACGTACAAGTCCGGTCCACCCAGCCATCCCGATAAAAACAGGAACAGCTTTTCCTTGGACTCAGACAAATCCTTCGGGTGCATCTCCCGCAAGGGACTGCGCCATTGGGCTTCGCTGTCCATCAGATCATAAAAGCGATTTACCAGGGCCCGGACGGCGTTTTCACCACCCAGCAGGATGTAAGGCGAAGTATCAGGTTCAAGAATCACAAATTACTCCAGATAGGTATAACCATGCAGACCATCGGCAAATTGCTGCAGAAATAAATGGCGCTGCCCGGCGTCCAGATCCTCAGCTTGATCGACTTTTTTCTGAAAACGCGCAAGCAGATCCGGTGCCGAAAACTGCACATAATTCAGTACCGACTCCACCGTATCCCCAGTCATGGGCTGTTCCAGCAACATCTGGCCCTGAGCGTCAAAGAGCACATTGACGGAATCCGTATCGCCGAAAAGATTATGCATATCGCCGAGAATTTCCTGATAAGCCCCGACCATAAACACCCCCAATATATAGGGTTTGTCCGGATCTACAGCATGCACCGGCAGGGCTGGCGTCAAGCCTTCGGCGGTCACATAGGCATCAATACGCCCATCGGAATCACAGGTAATATCTTCAATGCGCGCCCGCCGGGTGGGCTCCTCCTGGAGGCGCTGAATGGGCATGATGGGAAAAATCTGATCAATGGCCCAGACGTCGGGTAAAGACTGAAACAGGGAAAAATTGACGAAATATTTATCGACAATTTTTTCGTCCAACTCATCGAGAATATCCCGATGGGCGCGATTGTGGGGGTCCAGAAAACGCCGGACCTGCCAGATGACCCGCGCATACACTTCTTCGGCCCGGGCTCTTTCTTCAATCGCGTTCATCCCCAGATTGAACTGCTGATGGGCTTCGCCCAGCAGATAAATGGCTTCCTGATAAACTTCCAGCGCATCTGAAGCCTGGGCGTTATCGAGACGCTGGAGCAGGCGTTGCCATTCTTCCGGCATTGCCTGCACAGAAACTGCGGACAGGGGATGCTCCCCCGCCGCCGTTTCCACATCGGTCACATTGGTCAGCAGGATGGCATGATGGGCAGTCAGGGCCCTGCCTGATTCGGAAATAATATGGGGCTCCGGCAGGTTTTCCTGGCGCGCCACTTCCGCCAGGGCACTGACAATGGCATGGGCGTAATCGCTTATATGATAGTTGGTAGAGCAGTAAGCCCGTGAATGGGTGCCCTCATAGTCCACCCCCAAACCACCGCCCACATCCACCACCTCCAGATTGGCGCCCAGACGGCGTAATTCCGCATACAGACGCCCGCATTCGCGCATGCCGCCCTTGATGAACTGAATATTGGGAATTTGCGAACCCAGGTGAAAATGCAGCAACTGCAAACTATCCAGGGCATTTTCCGCACGCAGTTGAGCCAATAGTTCGAGTATGTGTGCTGTCGATAAACCGAATTTGGATTTTTCACCGCCGGTATTCTGCCATTTGCCAGCACCCGCCGAAGCCAGTCGCGCCCGCACCCCGATGCGGGCTTGCACACCCAGATCCCGGGATTCGCTGAGGATCATGGGGAGTTCGGAGATTTTTTCCACCACCAGATACACCCGCAGACCCAGTTTCTCGCCACTCAGGGCCAGACGGATGTATTCCCGGTCCTTATAGCCATTACATATAACGGTACCACCCAGGGGCATGAGGCCCAGTACCGCCAGCAATTCGGGCTTACTGCCCGCTTCAAGGCCCACCTTGCCCGCCCCGGCGCGCAAAATTTCTTCCACCACCCGGCGCTGCTGATTCACCTTGATGGGATAAACGGGGGTGTAGCCACCCTGGTATCCCGTGTCTTGCATGGCTCCGGCAAAAGCGCCGCGCAATTTTTCGACGCGATGCCCCAGAATTTGCGGAAAACGCAGCAGGCAGGGCAGGCCCAGTGAATGTTCACCGAGTTCAGCAGCCACATCGGCCAGCCCAATGGCCGGACTGTCCATGCACGCTTCCGGTCGCACCACCATTTGACCATCGGCGCCCACATCAAAATAGCCTTCGCCCCACTGCTGCAAATTGTACAGATGACGACTATCGGCCACCGTCCAGTTCATGCCTGCACTCCCCCCCAGAAAACGCCTAGCGCAGTCTAAGGGGTCAGCAGCCTGGCCGACAAGTCACCTAAAGTGCTTCATTGGCAAAATCAGCCAGACGAGAGCGTTCACCGCGACGCAGGGTGATGTGCCCGCTGTGCGCCCAGTCCTTGAAGCGATCGACTACATAAGTCAGTCCTGAAGTGGTTTCGGTCAGATACGGGGTATCAATCTGGGCGATATTCCCCAGACAGACGATTTTGGTGCCGGGACCGGCGCGGGTGATCAAGGTTTTCATTTCCTTGGAGGTGAGGTTCTGGGCTTCGTCGATGATGACGAATTTTTCCAGAAACGTCCGGCCGCGCATGAAGCTCATGGATTTGACCCGAATCCGCTTGTTGAGCAGGTCCTGGGTGGCGCTGCGCCCCCAACTACCCGCCTCATCGCTGGTCCGCGCCAGAATTTCGAGATTGTCTTCCAGCGCCCCCATCCAGGGCTGCATTTTTTCTTCTTCAGTGCCCGGTAAAAAACCGATTTCTTCACCCACCGGCACTGTTGCCCGGGTAATGATCACTTCGGAATAGCGTTTATGTTCAAATACCTGATCCAGAGCGGCCGCCAGAGTAAGCAGAGTTTTACCGGTCCCGGCATGGCCCAGCAGGGTCACAAAATCAATATCCGGATCCATGAGCAGGTTCAGGGCAAAATTCTGCTCGGGATTGCGGGCGACAATGCCCCAGACGGCGTGACGCTCGTGCCGGTAATCGGTAATGCGCTCGATAATGGCATGTTCCGGATGCACCTCACGGACAATGGCTGCGAAATCCTCGGTGTTTTCCTCCCCCTGATTCAGGGCAATAAATTCATTGGCATGCCAGTGCTGAATCGCCGGACCGCTGATCTTGTAGAAACTGCGGCCACTCTCCTGCCAGGCATCCAGATCCCGACTGTGCTGCTCCCAAAAGTTTTCGCTGAGCACTTCCGAACCGGTGTACAGTAAATCCGCGTCTTCCAGAGCCCGGTCGTTTTCGTAATCTTCCACACGGATGCCGAGGGTACGGCCCTTGATGCGCAGATTGATGTCCTTGCTGACCAGAATGACATCTTTTTCAGGATGACGGTTCTGCAAAGCCAGAGTGACTGCCAGAATCTCATTATCGGCCTTGCCGCCAGCCAGATCTTCCGGCAAGGCTTGCTGATAAGCCGCCGTCTGAAAAAACAGGCGACCCTGGGCGTAAGGCAGGGGTAAGCCTTGGTCTAGATCCGCCGTATCGGTCAACAGTTCATCCAGTCGGCGGCTGACCTGACGCACGTTACGGGCTTGTTCACTCAGCCCTTTTTTATGCTGGTCCAGTTCTTCCAGCACAATCATGGGCAGTAGAATGTCGTGTTCCTGAAAACGGAACAACGATGCAGGATCATGCATCAATACATTGGTATCGAGAATGTAAAGACGCGGTTTATGATGCTCGTCGGAAACCGTTTTCCTGGCATTCATGGAAGTTTTTTCACCAGATCAAGTATCGCCGCAGCGTGACCGGCAGCTTTAACCTTGCGTTCCACATAGGCAATTTTGCCCTGACGGTCTATAACAAAAGTACTGCGCTCGACGCCAATGCTGATTTTGCCGTACATATTTTTTTCCTTGAGTACGTCAAAAGTCTGGCATAGTTTTTCATCCGTATCCGCCAGCAGGGGGAAAGGGAAATGGTATTTGCAGGCAAATTTTTCATGGCTGGCGAGACTGTCGCGAGACACTCCGAGAATTTCCGCCCCGGCCGCCTGAAATTCAGGATACAGCGCCGTAAATTCCTGGCCTTCCGTGGTGCAACCCGGCGTATCATCTTTGGGGTAGAAATAAAGCACCACGATTTTTCCCTGCAGATCCTTGAGACTGATGCTGGCTTGCTGACCATAAGCAGCCGCCTGAAATTGCGGGGCATCTTGACCGACCACGATATTTTCTGAGGACATGAGAAACTCCTGAGTGGACCTGTTGAAAATCTAGCGCGGCAGATGCCTCACTGTCCAGCAATGCGCCTGCTTACTCTTTATCTATCCATCGGATGATCGAGTTCAGGTGGCCTTGTGGTAGGGATAGATCACAAGGCCGCTGTTTATGCCCTCAGTGTGCTTGCACCCATGCAGGGGCTGCTCTAGCATGAACCCATGAATAATCATGTCCATGACGCGCCCCTCAAACACAGCGATGCGGAAGTGACCCAACTGCTGCGGGATGCCGGACAGCGGGTTACGCGCCTGCGGGTGGCGGTGTATAAAACCCTACTCGAAGCCGAGCAACCCCTGAGCCATCCGGAAGTACAGCAACGCCTGGAAAGTAGCCAGGTGGGTTCGGTTGATCGGGTCAGTTTATACCGCAACCTGGAATGGTTGGTGGATATTGGACTCGCCCACCGCATCACCGCCGATGACCGGATCTGGCGTTTCAGCGCCCGGCGCCAGGAACATTCCGAGCAACATCCCCATTTTCATTGCGTGTCCTGTGGACAGGTATTTTGCCTGCCTGACAGCCAGCTTGCTGCCCCCAAACTGCCCAAGGATTATTCCGTTATCGAAATGGAGCTGGTGGTCAATGGTCTTTGTGCCCATTGTGGCCGAAAAAAATAGCGCCATTGCGTGAACAAGTGCCCATATAAAATGATGCTGCGGTATTTTCGCCATGCACGTTCCGAAACCGCCTATGCTGGGTTCATACAGACTGGAAGCTTTGATATGAATAGGCTAAAGTATGATTTATGTTTGTCTGGGTGGATGTGAGGGAATTCTTCGTGTGGCCATGTGCTTGGGCATCCGGATACATTTAGGTTTCCATAAACAGACTGAGGTAGCCGTGATACTTAAAGAATTGGAAGCCCTGAGGGTTGGACAGAATTTAGGCGATGTGGGTAGGGCGGCTGTGATGTCGTCTAAATTACGTTAGCTGTCCACGAGGCATACGCCCAAAGTCGAAACTGGTAAGGAGATAAAATGAACGCATCTGAAGTATTTACGCCAGGTAAATTTCCAGTGCACACCTTTGTGGACGATCACCTTCAGGATAAGAAGCAGCAGCTTTTAGATACGCTCGAAGCTGGTGCGATGCTGATTTCAATCGCAGGCCCTTCAAAATCAGGGAAGACCGTATTTATTGAAGAGTGCCTTGGCCGTACTAGCCTGATTCAGGTAACTGGAGCTGGCATAAATACGCCAGCCGATTTATGGATGCGGGTATTTGACATCATTGGAACTGAAATTCCCGCATCAATTGCTCGTGCATCAGGTACAACCGGTACCGTTGGAGGTAAAGGTGCTGTTGAAGGCAGCGCACTTGTCGTAAAAGGAAAAGGTGAAGTCTCGGTTAGCAGAACCACTTCAGATATAGAAACCACATCTTCGTCATTATCATCAGATTGCCTACAGTTGCTTGTAAGAGAGCTTGGAGGCACCGACCTGGTTGTATTTATTGATGACTTTCACTATGTGCCATCCAATGTACAGACTGAATTGGCACAGCAGATAAAAGAGGCGATTAGGAAGAGCGTTAAGTTTGTCTGTGCATCGGTTCCCTACCATGCCGATGACGTTATTCGTAGCAATCCAGACTTACGGGGGCGAGTATTTTCAATAGATTTTGAATACTGGGGTACAGAAACTCTTAAAAAAATTGCATATAAGGGCTTCTCTTCACTTGGTATCGGATACAGGGATACAGCCATTGAGAAACTCGTGTCTGAAGCTGCTGGGTCTCCCCAATTGATGCAATACTTGTGCTTGAATTCGTGCTTCGAGCTCGGTGTAAGAGAAAAGTCAGATCGAGAAGTGGAATTGTTAAACAATAGACAGCTTCACGAAAATATCTGCAGACGAACTGTTCAATCAACGGACTACGGGTCTGTAGTTGAGCTCATGAAGGAAGGCCCAAAGACTCGGGGCTCAGATAGAAATGTCTACATAACACGCTTTGGATGGAACGGAGACGTTTATCGCTTACTTGCCAAAGCCCTATCAGTCGACCCGCCAAAGCTTACATTTCGTTACGACTCATTAAATAAACGGATTCTTGATATCTGTACAACAGGAGGCCCCAGCGGATCAAGCATTACGAGTGCCTGCTCGCATTCGGCAAAAATACTAAATGATGCGGCCGGAACGAGGATCGTGGAGTGGGATGGAGAGCACGATGTCTTTGATATACGAGATCCGTACTTCTTGTTTTATATCCGCTGGTCCGATGCGGTGAACGGCTAACAAGGCAAATGCACTCGGACAGCCAAAAGCTACGCTGCGTTCCGCTTTTGGCTGCCGGTGATTTGCGACGTTCGCCGGCGCTTCGCGCCTGCGAACGGGGTCGCGAGTTTTCAAACGCGGGGATCGGCGCGAAGCGCCGCCGAACCCCTCGTTCGAGCGGACACCGCTACGCGGCTGCGCCCTCTCTGGTCGGCACCGCGCAAGCGCGATGCCTCCCGGCGAGGGTGCCGCACAACTCGCGACCCCGTTGGGCGTCATCAGACTTCTGCGTGGCTATTGCATAGGAGAAGACATGAAGGGCAGTTGTTTATGTGGGGCCGTTGAATACGAAGTCGATCAATTGGACATGCCAATTTCTCATTGCCATTGCCATACTTGTCGTAAGGCTCATGCTGCGGCCTTTGCTTCAACTGCCGGCGTAATGCGTGAGCATTTCCGCTGGGTAAAAGGTAAGGAGAAGCTGGCGGCTTTTGAATCATCGGCGGGAAAGCTCAGGCATTTTTGTTCTGTCTGCGGCTCTCACCTCGTCGCCCAGCGCCCTGCGCAGCCCCACGTCATCGTTCGCGTGGCAACACTCGATGAAGATCCCGGTTCCAAGCCGACCATGCACATATGGTGTTCGCACAACGTACCGTGGTTGCAAGACGAAGAGACCATTCCGTCTTATCAAGAGTGGCAACCCGGTCGGCAATGAGTATGACGCCCAACCCTGCGGTCGAGAGGGACGCTTCGCCGCTATGCGGCTCGCGCCCCTCACCTCAACGTGTGCGCCGGGCATGGCGCGTTACTTCATAGGTGGAAGTCCTATGGCCAGGTTTTTCGCAGAGCCGAAGGCAAGGAGAAGGGCAAGGGCGTCGTCGCGAGGCGGGGTCTGGAGGAAGTCCAATCCGAAATTGCGGGGCGATGAACAAAAACCGGATACGAGGCGTGATGCACCCGGGACGAGCGGGCACGTGACCGCGAAGTCCTCCATCTGCGACTGGGGTACATTTTGTAAATCCGGCGTCTACGCAAGGAAGGTAACGTGTCTTACCCCGGGAGATCTCCCCGGTGCTTCAAGAGAACGAAGCTGGGCGCCTGGAGACGGGCGCTGAATACTGTGGAGAAGTCAGCAGAAGGCATAGTAGGCGGCAGCCACCGCTGAAGGCCTGAACGATGGAAGACAAAGGACCATGACGAAGAGCAACGGGAACGCATCAGACCTCCAGCCTCGGCTGGCGGCGGCCCTGCCGCCGGATGAACCCGTGGCTGGATCGAATGGACATCCCGAGTCGATTCCTCCCTGCGCGTTGCTGGTCCAAGTGTTGGACCGGGCCAACCTGCAACGCGCCTTGAAGCAAGTGCGCCGGAACAAAGGCGTGCCGGGCATTGACGGCATGACCGTTGAAGAACTCCCCGAGTACCTCAAGCACCACTGGCTGGAAATCCGCGCGCAACTGGAAACGGGGCACTACCGCCCGAGCCCGGTCAAGCGCGTGGACATCCCGCGAATCGCTGAGGCTCACAGTGAATCCACTGAAGAGCGCGGTGGATCGGCCCTGGAAACGCAAATTCCTGGGCTTCACGGTCAGCCGCTCCGACAAGAGGCTGAAGGTGGCCGACAAGGCCCTCGACAAGCTGAAAAGTCGGGTGCGGGAACTGACCCGTCGTACACGAGGCAACCGCCTGGAAGTGATCGCCGCAGAGCTGAGAGAAAGCCTGCTTGGCTGGAAAGCGTATTTCGGCATCGCCGAAGTACTGAGCCCTCTGCGCGACATCGACAAGTGGATACGACGCAAGTTACGCTGCTACGTCTGGAAACAATGGGGGCCGGCGGGCTATAGGGAACTGCGCAAGCGTGGGGTATCGGTGCGCGAAGCGTGGAACACCAGCAAGTCCGCCCATGGGCCGTGGCGGCTGTCGAAGACACCGGCGCTGACCATTGCATTACCATTGGCCTTCTTCAAGAACCTGGGAGTGCCGAGCCTTGCGGCCCAGTAAGAATTCAATTCATCGAACCGCCGGATACGTGATCCGTACGTCCGGTGGTGTGGGAGGGAGGGGCCGTGAGGCTTCTTCCTATCCCGATTAAGGGTGAATTCGTTCGCGCCAGTAGCCAGGCTTTCTCGAATGATGAGAAACGGCAATAACAAGCACTTCGCTGGCTCGCTCAATGACGACTATGTCGTACGGGAATCGTTTGAGAATGAGTCGCTTTGCGCCCTTGGCACCGGATTTGGCTGGCATAGGAGAGAGAGGAAGAATATCCTCTTCAATCAAATCAATGGCAGCTTCGACTGCATCAGAGAATTCCGTACCAAGTCCAAGCCGTTCCCTGTCATACCAATTAGCAGCAGCGGCCGCTTCTTCGGCAGCCTCTTGCAGGATCCGTACAGCCCGCACTACCGGGCTCCAGATATTGCCCGCATTCTCCTTCGAAATTCCTCGCGATCCAGCAGCTTGGCCTGTCTGTCGTCAACCATGCAAATTCGACGCAAGATTTCACGGTCCCATGCCTCTTCAACGCCGTTGTCCCGGGGCGCATCCAAGCTTTCGATCAGCTGGTGGGCCAATTCCGCGCGCTCGGTCTCGGGAAGCGTCATCATTTCAGAACGGAGTCGTTCCAGTGCCTCGGTAGCCATAATGCCTCCCAAATCCAGAAGCTTAGTTATTCTAGCCCCCTTTTATGCCCACAACAAGGCGCTTCGTCAGACGGCTTTCTGCAGTGCTCAAAGCTGCCGGTGAGCTTGGCCGATAGAGGCCGCTAAACTGCGCTCCATTGGGCCTCTCGCACATCCACTTGACGAGGCGTACGCTATAACGTACTTTTTGAGCTTCTTTAGAAGGAGCACGAAATGCACACACTTACCGCCAGCGAAGCTCGCGCAAATCTGTACCGGCTCATTGATCAAGCAGCAGAGTCTCACGAACCGGTCATTATTTCCGGAAAACGCAGCAGTGCTGTACTGCTCTCTACGGAAGATTGGAACGCCATTCAGGAAACCCTGTACCTGCTTGCTGTGCCTGGCATGCGCGAGTCCATCAAGGCAGGTATAGCTGAACCCCTCGCAAAAAGCTCGAAGGAGCTTAAATGGTGAGTTGGGCCGTTGTTTATGCCAAGCATGCAATGGAAGATGCAAAGAAACTCGCTGCAAGGGGTCTTAAGCCAAAGGCGCAGGAACTTCTCGCGGTTCTTGCCAACGATCCATTCCAAAATCCACCGCCCTTCGAAAAGTTGGTCGGTGATCTTGCCGGCGCATACTCTCGCCGCATCAATATTCAGCACCGCATTGTTTACGAAGTTTTTACCAAAGAGAAAACGGTGCGTGTCCTCCGTATGTGGACGCACTATGAATAAGAGCCCAATTATGTGCTCGTGCGGACACGGCTAAGCCCTCACTGTCAGGTCCCTCCCCCGCCCTCACTCCAGATCTCTGCCTGGGCTCGGGAAACCAGCGGTGCCGCAAAACGGCAAATATGCTTTTCACCTTTAGGGGTCGGTACTTTCAGTAAAGTGCCTGAGTCAATATCTTCGGGATTGCGCAGTTGATTGATATTCATCAGATGCGTGACTGAACTATGGTACTGCCGGGCGATTTCTGCGAGATTTTCACCGGGCTTAATGGTAATACGCATGATTGGACCATGCTGACAGGCGGGCGCCACATTCATTTCCTGGAGGGCATGGCGCATGGTCACCCGGAATACGGGTGCCGCTTCAATCCCTCCAAAATTCCACTTGAAATGGCTGCCGCGCAGGGAAACGGCCATGACCAGTTGGGGATGATTGCCGGGGGCGAAACCCACAAAGGTGGCATTGGTGGTGTGGCCGTAAAAACCGCCGTGACCATTGGCCATATTGGCCGTACCGGTCTTGCCCGCCACATGATAGCCGTCAATGGCGGCCAAAATTCCGGTGCCTCCCGGTTCGGCTACGCTCTGCAACCAGACCCGGAGTTTTCTCGCTACCCAGGCGGGCATGATTCTGGTGGCTACTGGCGCCTGCCCCATCACCAGTTCCGGGCGCAAATGATAACCGCCATTGGCAAATGCCGCATAAGCGTCGGCCAACTGTAAAGTGGTGACACTGACCCCGTACCCCAGGGCAATGGTGGCATGGCGGGCCAGACTCCAGTTCCGCCAGTCGGGCAGCACACCCGCCGTGGCATCCACAAAACCCAAGTCCGGCTTGCGCCCGAATCCGGCACTGCGATACATGTGATATATGATCTGCTCCGGGGTTTTGAGGGCAATTTTTGAGGCGCCGATACAGCTGGAATACTTGAGGATTTTTTCAATGCTCAGAATGTGATGGCGGACATCGTCAGTAATGGCATAACCATCCACTATCAGCGGATGAAACACGTTGAAGCGGGCATCGGGCTGCACACTGTGGCTGGCGAGTGCTGCCGCCACCACAAAGGGCTTCATGACAGAACCCGGCTCAAAGGCCTGATGCACAGCATTATTGGTATAATCGCCAGGATTCGTACAAGCACCCAAGGCGTTGGGATTACAGCTGGGGGCGCTGACCATGGCCAGAATCTGCCCGGTATGCACATTCATGACCACCGCTGAACCGTCTTTGGCATGAAAATGATGTAGCGAACGAGTCAAAGTAATATAAGCCCAGTACTGCATCTGGGAATTGATGGTCAGCCGCAGGGGATGACCGAAATGGGCCAGCTGCTGCACCTTGGCGACATGCACAATCTGCCCGTGCCCATCCACCAGCGCCAACTCCCGGCCGGGGCGCGCTCGGAGCCAGGTGTTATAGCCTCGCTCCAGCCCCGCAGACCCCTGATGAGCTTCATCCACCAGCCCCAGCAAGGGGGTTGTTACGGCCCCCAGCGGATAATAGGTTCTACTGGTGTTCTGCACATAAATCCCCGGAACCTGCAGCTTTTGCAAAGCGTTGCCGATGCGCGGGGCCACCTGACGTTCGATATAAGTATAATCGGCCCCACCGCTGGCCACCCGACGGGCAAAATCCGCCCGGGAAAGATGCAACACACGACCCAGTGCTGCCCATTGGTCACGATGTTTATCGAGAATGGCCGGGTCTGCCCAGATGGTCACTGCATGTACATTCACCGCCAGGGGCTGACCATTGCGCGCCATGATAATGCCCCGGCTGGCAGGTAAAGGTACCGAACGCAGATAACGCATTTGCCCTTGCTGGCGCAGAGTGGATTGATCCAGCAACTGCAGATAAATATCGCGCAACAGCATGACCGAAAAAGCCAGCAGCAAGACCACAATCACCAGACGCGCACGTCCCGCCGGAAGAGATTTTACCGGCCTTTTCATGGATTATACCATTTACAGACCAACAATATTTTTTCCTGAAAATAACAAATAATTCTTAAGCGCCAGAAGGCAAACATCAAGCAGGTCGGTGCTGACCGGAAAAGCGGCCTCAGCCTCCTCCGGAACAAGGGCATGGGAAATATGTCTCTGCATAAGACTAATATGATATGTAAGGCTTGGGAAAGTTCCCTCTCTTCATCTTGGCAAGCATTCAGCATGGCAGGGGTTGGAACGTGCCCGCAAAAGAATCGGGAAGAGAATGGATAACCCCGCTCCGGTTTTTGCTATGATACCCTCGGCAAAACCGACCTTTTTATGGAGTCCGCCTGTTTTTATGGCTTTGAAGCAACCTCTGAGTAATTCACGTTTTTATTTTTTATGTGGCCTGCTTTTTCTGGGTGCGTTGGCCCTGTTTGCCTATCACAGTGGCAGCGGCAGTCTTTGGGACATTGATGAGCCCAACAACGCCCAGGCCCTCAAGGAAATGTTTGCCCGGCATAATTTTGTCGTGCCACTGTTCAACGGGACCTTGCGGGTCGCCAAACCAGCCCTGAATTACTGGTTGATGTGGGGCGGAGTAGAGGTTTTTGGCATGAACAGCTGGGGTCTGCGAATGGGCTCGGTGCTGGTGGGGGCACTGTTTATCCTGTATCTGATCATGTCCACGCGGCGTTTGATCGGCCCCGGACCGGCCCTGCTGACGGGACTGATTGCGGCCACCATTTTGCACAGTCAAATCATATTCAGGGCGGCGGTGCCCGACCCGTTACTGATCCTTTTTGTCAGTATGAGCCTGATCAGTTACTTGCGAGCCTATCAATTTCCGGATGAACGCACGATCAGTATATTGCTCAGCTATGCGGCCATGGCCCTGGCCACGCTGGATGAGGGGCCCATCGGCTTTCTGATCCCTGGATTGATTATCGTCGTCTTTTTGTTGCTGCGCGGGAACCTCCCCTATTTGTGGAAAGAAGGCCGCCTGCAGTGGGGTTTGCCCCTGTTTTTGCTTCTCTCCCTGCCCTGGTACGTGGCCGTGGGGGTGGAAACCCATTGGCGCTGGGACCTGGGTTTTCTGCTGCGCGCCAATATCAGCCGCTATAATGCGGAAATGCAGGGACATCGCGGTCCATTCTTTTACTACCTGATCACCATTCCCCTCGCCCTGCTACCCTGGTCCATTTTTCTGCCCCAGGCGTTGTTACCCCTGTGGCAGAAACGTCGGCAACTCATTCAAGACCATCCCGTAGATAATTTTCTGCTCAGTTGGTTGTTGGTCTGGGTGATTTTTTTCAGCATTTCCGCCACCAAGTTGCCCAATTATGTCTGGGAGGCTTATCCGTCCCTGTTCATGTTTCTGGGCGTCCGCCTCCATCAAGCACTCACCGGGGAAAAACCGCTGCAGCGTTCGGGCCTGTATGGATCTTTGCTCGCACTCTTCCTGGTGGGAATGACTCTGGTGATTGCCGGTACCTTCATCGTTCCGGTCAAAATCCCGCCCCTGGGTTCTTTGTATTATCTGGGGCTGCCCTACGCCCTGTCCGCCCTGATAGCCATGCTCTGGGTCTGGAAAGGACAAATCAGGCGCTGGCTCAGCACCCTCACCATCGGCGCTGCGGCCCTCACCTTCTGTCTCATGACCTATACCGAACCTGCCCTGAATATACTCAAACCTTCAGCGTTTATGGGCGAAAAAATCCGCCAATATCAAGATGGAAAGCCCTATAGTATTGCCGCCTGGCACTGGTTTCAGCCCAATTTCCTGTTTTATGCCGGACGCGGCAACATGATCCTGCATCGCCCCAAACAAATCGGCGAATTGCTGACCATTCTCCGCAATAATCCCGCTCCTTTGTATCTGGTCCTGCCCAGTCGGGAGGTTCCGGGCATACGTCGGCTCTTGCCGGATAATCTCACTGTGCAGACCATTTATGTCAGCTACGAGTTATATAACCATGAAAACCTGACCTTGCTGCGCATCAGTCGGATAACGCACTCAACCTAATACGGCGTGATAAACAAAATCCACGCGCCGGTTGCGCTGCCAGCATTGCGGGTCATTGGCATAACACAAAAGATTATCCTTGCCAAAAGAAACCATCTGGATTCTGCGGGCAGATACGCCATCCGCTTCCAGAAGACGGGCGACGGCTTCTGCACGGCGGTTACCCAGCGCCAGATTGTATTCCTGGGTACCGCGCTGGTCGCAGTTACCTTCCAGACGCACATCCACATGGGGAAATTTCAGCAGAAAGCGGGCATTATCCAGGGCAATATGACGACCATGCCCATTGACCTGACTGCTGTTGGTCGCAAAATGGACGCGCAGATGAGTGGGCAAGGCAGCCAGTTCTGCATCGGATAAATAGCGGTTGCTCCCGCCTAATGGTCCATTGATGTTTTTGCTTTCCACTTTGGGTGCCTGATAACTCCGGGTAGGCAGAGGCGCCATAGGGGTGGGGGCTTGCACCCGGGCCACCGGACCGGGTGAGACTTCCTGGGCACAGCCAGCCAGAAGCAGGCTGGCCGGAAACAGCAACCATAAGGATTTCAGCATGGATGGACGATTATGGATAAGCGGCATGTTTTCCTCCTGTTAAGCAGGATAATTGTGACCGCCGCCACGCTCCTAAGTTTCAAGCCAGCTTTAATGTTAGTCCGTCATTCCATCCCCAGAAGCTCGAGCAATTGCCCTTCATCCAGCGTTTTGATCCCCAGTTTTGCGGCTTTTTCCGCTTTACTACCCGCTTCGGCACCCAGTACCAGATAATCGGTTTTGGCGGATACTGAACTACTCACCTTGCCGCCAGCGGCTTCAATGCGAGATTTGGCCTCTTCCCGGGTTAAATGGGGAAGCGTTCCGCTCAAGACAAAAATACGTCCGAGCAAATGACCGACACTTTTGGGCGTTACTTTCTCCCAGTGCAGACCGGCGGCGCGCAGGGCGGCAATTACTTCCTGGTTATGGGGCTGGGCAAAAAAATGCAGCACCGCTTCGGCAACGATCGGCCCCACATCGGGAATATGCTGGAGCTGTTCCATGTCAGCGGCCATCAACGGGTCCAGATCCCCGAAATGGGTAGCCAGGGCTTTAGCCGTGGTTTCTCCGACCTGACGGATACCCAGGGCATACAAAAAGCGCCAAAGCTGCGTGTCACGGGAAGCGGCGATTTCAGCGAGCAGATTCTGGGCCGATTTCTGCGCCATGCGTTCCAGATCACAGAGAACGGTCTCATCGAGCCGGTAAATATCGGCGACGGTTTTGATAATCTCTCGTTCTACCAGCTGGCTAATCAACTTTTCACCCAAGCCCCGGATATCCATGGCCTTGCGCGAAGCAAAGTGGCTGATGGCTCCCATCCGCTGGGCTGGACAATAAATACCCCCCATACAGCGATGGGCGGCCTCGTGGCTGAGGCGCAGCACTTCCGAGCCGCACACCGGGCAGCGCGCAGGCATCTGCCAGGGTTGGGTATGCTCAGGTCTGGCGTCGAGTATCACCATGACCACTTCGGGAATCACATCGCCCGCCCGACGCACCAGGACCGTATCACCGACCCGGATATCCTTGCGTTCCACCTCATCCTGATTATGCAGACTGGCGCGACTGACCATCACCCCACCTACTTGCACCGGGCGCAACTGAGCCACCGGGGTGATGACCCCGGTCCGGCCCACGGAAGCGAGAATATCTTCAACCACAGTCTTTTCTTCATGGGCCGGGAACTTATAAGCAATGGCCCAGCGTGGCGCCCGCGCCGTAAAACCCAGTTGCTCCCGCTCTTCCAGGCCGTTGACCTTGAACACCAACCCGTCAATTTCAAAGGGCATTTGTTCACGCAGATTCTGCATTTCCTGATAATATTTTGCGCATTCAGATAGATCGCCCACCTTCTTCAGGTAAGGAGTCACTTCAAATCCCCATTCCGACAGTTTAGACATTACTTCAAGATGCGTGGGCGCCAACGGCGCATGAACTTCTCCCCAGCCCCAGGGGAAAAAAGCCAAGGGTCTTTGGGCGCTGATCCGCGAGTCCAGTTGCCGTAAACTTCCTGCCGCTGCATTACGCGGATTGGCAAACGGGTTTTCCTTCTGACGCAGCCGTTCGGCATTCAAGCGCGCAAAGGCCGCCACCGGAATGACCACCTCCCCCCGCACCTCCAGAATATCCGGCCAGTTATTCCCTTGCAGCTGTAAAGGGACATTACGAATACTCCGGACATTAGCGGTGACATCTTCGCCGGTCTGCCCATCCCCACGGGTTCCCGCCTGCTGCAGTTGTCCGTGTTCATAGCGGATATTGACCGAAAGACCGTCAAATTTGGGTTCAGCACTCAAACTGACCTGCTCCTGTCCCAAACCCTTGTGTACCCGCGCCAACCAGTCGGCAAAACCCGCCGCATCAAACACATTATCCAGAGAGGTCATGGGCACCTGATAATGGATCTCGGCAAACTGACTGAGTGGAGCAGCGCCTACCCGTTGGGTGGGGGAATCAGGGCTTTGCCATTGCGGATACTGCGCTTCGAGTTGCTGCAATTCCCGCAGAAGATTGTCATATTCAGCGTCACTGAGAGTGGGGGCATCTTTCTGATAATAAGCGGCATTGGCATCTGTCAATTGCGCCCGTAAATGCATCATCCGTTCCCGATCTTTTTCATGCGCCAATGCCACCGTAAACTCCTTCAAATTGCCCATCGTGAATGCTGTGGCGAGCATATCCCAATTGCCCTTTCTGGTATAATCCATGCCGACACCCCTAATCTGACGGAGAAAAAATGGCGCTGACCCTCTTTGACCTGGATAACACCCTGCTGACGGGCGATTCCGACCACGCCTGGATGGAATTTCTGGGAAGTCGCGGCATTGTCGATGCCGAACAATTCAACCGGCGTAATGATCAGTTTTATGCAGATTATGTGGCGGGCCAACTGGATATTCGGGCTTTTCTGGATTTTCAATTGACGCCACTGACTGCTCATCCCCGCGCCCAACTGGATGCCTGGCACCGGGAATATCTTCAGGAACGGGTTTTACCCATGATTTCCAACCGAGCCCGGGCACTGGTGGAAGATCATCGCCAACAAGGCGATCAGCTGGTCATCATTACTGCGACCAATCGTTTTGTCACAGCGCCCATTGCGGAAGAATTCGGTATTAAGCATTTACTGGCGACCGAAATTGAAGAAAATGCGGCCGGCGACTTTACCGGAAAAACTGTCGGCACGCCCTGTTTTCAAGCAGGCAAAATCGAACGTCTCCGCCACTGGTTGCAGGAACAAGGTCACGACTGGCAGCAAAGTCTGCAGGGCAGCACCTTTTACAGCGACTCGTATAATGATCTGCCACTACTGGAAACCGTTGAGCATCCTGTGGCGGTGAATCCTGACCAGCGCTTGCAAGCCCATGCGGAGGCCCAAGGCTGGCCTATTCTTTCTCTATATGACGCGTGATCTCCATGCGAAAAATGCGTTCCTGATCGACTCTTTTGTAACCCATTGATATGGGTGCCGGAAGTTCATGAAACTGTCATATTTCTGTGATAACTTAAATGACAAAGAGGATCATAACCGGTAAAAACCGGTTCAGGAGCCGCAATGTCGAACCTGGAGAACCCTGCACAGGACTGTCCCTTATTACTGTGCAGGGATATCAG
The DNA here is from genome assembly GCF_057473465.1 of Acidithiobacillus sp. TH-A117. Lineage (NCBI taxonomy): Bacteria > Pseudomonadati > Pseudomonadota > Acidithiobacillia > Acidithiobacillales > Acidithiobacillaceae > Acidithiobacillus > Acidithiobacillus sp. TH-A117. The sequence continues at coordinate 13,139 of NZ_JBYCKQ010000026.1, read as the reverse complement.
TAAAAGCTACGGACAGACCGTCATCCTCCAGAATGTCAGTCTGGAATTACCGGCTGCCCAAATCGTGGCATTACTGGGGCCCAATGGGGCGGGTAAGAGCACCCTCCTCACCTGCCTGACTGGCCTTGTTCTGCCCAATCACGGGGACATCCAAATATTGGGGCAAAATGTTGCCCAACTGGATGTTCAAAGGCGCATTCAAACTGGCTACGTTCCCCAGGAATTTTCGGGATTTTCCTGGTTGCGGGTACACCAGCTTCTCGAACTGATTGCCGGTTTCTACCCTGCGGCAGATCGACACTGGAAAAAACTGGAAGACTGGGCAGATCTGGATCCCGCGAAAAAGGTCCAGGAACTTTCCGGGGGACAACGGCAACGCCTGGCCATTGTGTTGGCCATGCGCCACCGTCCCCGGGTGCTGCTGCTCGATGAACCGGTTTCCCAACTGGACCCACAGGCCCGTCAGGATTTTCTCAGTCTGCTCCATGAGCATGTGCAGGAGCGGGAAGCAGCCGTATTACTGTCCTCCCACATTGTGTCCGATCTGGAACGCATCTGCTCACGGTTTTTGGTACTGCATCATGGCCGGATGCTGGCAGACTGGCCCCGTCAGACCTTACAGCCCGGGGAAACCGAAGCCCGCTTTCTGGAACTGACCCGGGAGTTGTCATGAGCGGCATCTGGCGCTGCCTGCATCCGCGTCTGCTGTTCCAGAATAACCTGAACCTCTTTGCAGGAGTTGGCTTTTTTTTGGCGGGTTCAGCGGGTATTTTTGCGCTTAAAGCGGAACATCCACACGCTTTAAACGCTTTTTTTTCGATATTAGCCTTGTCCTTATTTTTCATCGCATCGGGTTTTTTGCTGCACTACTGGCGCCTGATTTCCGAAGACCTGTTACGTCTGCTCCCCGACTTTCGCCGACAATCCAGAAACCTGTTTTTTGCCCTGCTGCTGACCATCATGATCCTTTTTGGGGTGGAAGTGCTGCAGATTCCCATCCTTGCGCCCGGCGCTTACCTGTTCAGTACCTATATTGTTTTCTGGGCCGCGATATTTGCCCTGTTGTTGAGCCTTGGGGGCTATCGCAGACAAGATCGCAAACCCTGGCAGATTTTTCCCCTGTTGACCATCTATCCGGTGCTGTATTTTGCCCCTGCCAGAAAGGCATTTCTGGCCATACCGGCTTTTCTGGATTGGACGCTGGGGACAGTCCTGCTGCTGCTCATCGCGCTTTTGATGAGAAAAACCCCGCAGGAGTGGCAGGAATACGGGAGAGCCCTCTTACATTTTCCCAGGGAATTTCGCCTCCGTGGGATAGTCTGGGCAAATTTCTGGCGCTGGATGCCCGGCTCCTGGCACAGCCCAATCCTTGATACAGCGCGACGCCCTCTAGGGATTCCGGCAGTTCTGTTGATCCAACCCCTGGCACCACTGCTCATTCTTGGGCTGGAATATCTGCGCTTGGGTGCAGTGCATCTATCCGCCCTGTTACCATTTTTTCCGGTACTTTTTCTGATTCCAGTTATGACCTGGGGGGCCTGGCCACTGCGGGTATTTGACTGGCAATATCTGATGCTGACGGGCCGTTTTGGTGGTAACCACGGGCAGGCCAGCACGCAAATCCTGAAAAGCCATGCCGCTCATACCAGCTTGCTGGCTCTGGCACTGCTGTTCTGGCCTGCTTTGATACTCATTTATCTAGGCTATCCTGCCCTGCAAATCATCATGATTTTGTGGACCTTATATTGCGGCATGCTGGTTATGGCCTGGGCACCCATGGGCGCCATCGGGCTGGGAATTACGGGAATCTGGCAGCAACTCATCATGATCCTCTCTTTTATGCTCGATGCTTTTCTGGTCGCGCGTACAGGACACTACTGGTTTTATCGTCATCTTATTCATGTGCCCTTTCATCTCCGTGGAACAAGCGTGTTATTGCTTCTGGCGCTACTCAGTGCGAGCATTGCTGCCTTTCTGGCGTGCCGCAAATTGCAACATAGTGACTGGAATCTCACGCACTATACGGGCAAAAACGTTCCGCTTTTACAAGGCATCCAGCAATCAGCAACCATGGCGGGGAACAGCCACATTCCGCACAAATCCCTCTATTTGCGCTGGGGACCCTGGTCCGCCTTATTACTGTTTCTCGCATTTTTCCTGGGCCAGGCCATTATTGCCGTTATCATCATCATGGCGCGAGACTTTGTACTCGGCATACAATTAGGCATCCATTACGCCGCTCTCCACGAAAAAATACCCCATCTGGTCGAGCAAAAAGCCTTCCATACCATCGGTAGCCCATTGCGCATTTGGCTTGGCATTCTCGGTTATAGCCTATCTGCGCTGGCGGTATTGGTTTTTCTGTTGCGCACCTTTCCTAAAGCCGCCTGGCTCAGCGCCAAAAACAATGGTTTGGCCTGGTGCGCACCATCTCGTCCCTCCGGCTATGGGCTGGCCATTTTGCTGGCTCTGGGTCTCGGGCTGATCGCGCATCTGCTTTTTCAGGCTTTTCCGCCTCCCGATCACCTGAATCCTCGTTCTTTGGGTCTTTTCGAAGGACTGAAAGGTTCCGGCTTCACCCACTATGTGGTTTTATTGCTATTGATCGTGATTGCTCCCTTTGCCGAAGAAATCATTTTTCGGGGGGCCATTTATGCCGGCCTGCGCCGTCGCTTTTCAGTCACCTGGTCCGCAATTTTTGTGAGCCTGTTATTTATCCTCGCCCATATCCCCAGCAAAATCGAGCAGTTTCACTATCCACCCGCTCTGATTATTATTGCCTTATTGGCGGCGGCATTGATTTTTCTGCGCATCCGTTATCGTTCCCTCTGGCCGGGAATACTGTTGCACATGCTCTGGAACAGCAGTGGATTTTTATTGCTGCTCTGGCAGTGAAGGTTTACTTTATTCGCTCTACAGGATGATTTTATGAATGAGTTTAACACAATGTCACCGCACAACCCGACTTATGCCAGCGCTATTACTGGAGGATTTCACCTTTTAAAGCAAAAATATTATTCTCTGGCTGGAACCCTGATACTCCTGATGATACTTTTAGGGATTGGCTTTGCCATAGATTTATTACTCAACCGCATTCTCCCTGCATATATTGATTTATGGCGATTCCCGTTAAACTTATGGACTACCCTGCTCGATATGGGATTGTTCTACATTATTGCCAAAACGATTACTAACAACCACTGGAACACAGGTAATTTATTTTGGGCGTTCCGACAGCAAGAGGCCTGGTTAATTGCCATCGTATATTCTATTATTGCCAGCATTCTGAATATGGGTTTGCCCACGGTCACGCCCGGTCAAAAATTACCGAATGATTGGTTTATGCATCCCCAGGTTGGCATGATCTTATTTATTTTGTTCTTTTTAGGGATATTAGCCAGTTATATACTCATGCTCTATTCGGCCTATGGCGTAGAAATAAAAAAGGCCGTCACTCTCAGTTTGCAGATTTATGGAAAAAAATGGAAATGGTTGTTATTTCCGCTGGTTTTGTCAGCCCTGCTTTTGATAATTTTGTTGGGCATCAGCATTATTCTGGGGTTGCTCGCTGCTTTATTAGTATTTATATTTAAATACTTAGGATTCATACTTGTTGGTAAAATTATTATTGGCGTATTTTTTGTGGTCATTTTCGTCGCCATCATGATAGCTTTTATTATCTGGATGTATGCCAGCATGATCATAGCCAGTAGTGCTTTATTAGCTGATATAAACTAGCTCCAAACCGATTTTATCGGCGGTATATAGCCTGACACAAGATCGTCATTGCGTAGTTTCGGCAGCTGCGGCCAGGGTCGCGGCTACGCTGACGGGAACAATGCGGGAAATGCCGGGCTCGGTCATGGTTACACCGATGAGTTGTTCCCCGACCTGCATGGTCAAATTACGGTGGGTCACGATCAAAAACTGGGTTTGCGCCGCCATTTCCTGAACCAGATGGCAGAAACGGCCGACATTGGCATCGTCCAGGGGAGCGTCCACTTCATCGAGTACACAGAAAGGCGCGGGATTCAGGCGAAACAGGGCAAATACCAGGGCGATGGCGGTCAAAGCTTTCTCGCCGCCCGATAATTGCTGCAGGCTCGCATTACGTTTTCCGGGGGGTTGCGCGCGCAACACCAGGCCCGCATCCAGCAAATCGTCTCCCAGCAGACTGAGGGCTGCCTGACCGCCACCAAAAAGAATGGCAAAGAGAACCTGCAATTCCTGATTGACCTGTTGCAGGGTATCAGCAAAGCGGCTGATGGTTTCCTGATCCATGGCCGCCATGGCTTCTTCTAGGCTGTTGAGAGCGCTTTCCACATCCTCCATCTGGGCCAATAAATTGCCCCGGCGCTCTTCCAGTTCCTGCAGTTCTTCTTCGGCCGCCAGATTGACATTACCCAGACGCTGAATGGCGCGGGCAATGCGCTCCTGTTGGTCCGGCAATGCACCGGGGTCGGGGCAGGGGCCGGGATTTTCGCCGAGCTGCTGCGCCAGTTCTGCGGCGCGGAGAGCATTTTCTTCCAGACGCACCTGCACTGCCGCTATTTCCTGTTCGGTCAACGCCAGATTTTTTTGGAGATCGCGCAGTTGGGTTTCCAGGGGATGGCGTTGCTGCTCCAGTGCGCGAATCTGTTGATCCAATGTCTGGGCAGAATTCTGCTGATCTTGCACAGCCGCCTGCTGGGCCTCCCGACGCGCCTGAATACGCGTCTGATTGGCCTGCAAACCCGGCAGTTGTTGCTGTAGTCGTTCCAAATCCTGCTGCTTGCTGGATCTGGACAGCGCAAGATGTTGTTCCTGTTGCTGCAGATCATCCCGACGTTGCTGCGCGGCCACGGATTCGGTTTGCAATTTTTGAATCTGCAAGGCCTGTTGCTGACGTTGCTCCCGCAACCGCCCAAAGGCCGTGCGCAATTCCTGCACGCGGCGCTTGTCCACTTCCGCCGCTTGCAGGATGGCGCGCAGGGCCTGCTCCTCTTGGCTCCAGTGTGATTCTTCAGTGGTCAGGGATTGGCGCAACTGACTCAGGCGCGCCAAAATGTCGGCTTTTTCTGCTTGCAGTCGCTGCTCTTCGGCCTGACGCTCGCTCCGTTGCCGTTCTTCCGTTTCGACGCGACTGCGCAAACGCACCAGCATTTCCCGTTCTTGCGCCATTTCCCGTGCGGCATTCTGCGCTTCCTGTTCACTTTCCCGCAAGGACTGCTGAACATTGCGAAGCGCTGTTTCGACTTCGTTCAGGGCCGCTTGTGTAGCCAACGCCTGGATTTCGGCAGCAGCCAGCTGTTGTTCATTTTCTTCCAGCTCGCGACGACATTGCAGCAGGCTGGCCGCATCTTCCTGTTCAGGAAAAACCACGGCCAAGGGATACACGATGACCCCCTGGGGGGTAATCCAGGCTTCTCCGGTCTGCAACTGCCGCCGCCGGGCAAGGGCTGTCGGCAAATCGGGCGCAGTACGCAAGCCGCGCAGCCAATCTTGTACCCCGGTCTGCAGCGCATCGGGAATCTCCAGCATTTTCAGTAGGGCATCGGCGGCAACCGGAACGGGGGTTGTGGAAGATTCCCACAGCGTTGTTGCAGTCGGCTCCGGAGCATCTCCCTCAGCTTGCACCCGCGCAAACAGGCGAGCCTCCAGCACCCGTTCAATGGCGGCTTCCCAACCCTTTTGCACCTGCAGGCAGTCCATCAAAGCTGTTTGGCCAGCACGCATCTCAGGACGGGATTTTTGCAGGCGTTGCAGCAGACTGCTGAGTGCCTTCTGCCGGGCGCGGTATTCCTGAACCGCACTTTGGGCATGTTCGCGGGGTTCACGTAACTGTTCTTGCCGTTCCTGCTGTTGCTCTGCTGTCTTGCGCAAAGCCGTCAGACGCTCGTGGACAGTATTCAGGGCCTGATCGAGTTGTTGTACCCGCAAATCAGCAGCTTCCAGGGCCGGGCGTTCCGAGGGAATACTCTGGGCAAGACGGCTCAGGCGCTGCTCCAGACCCTCTACTTGCGGTTCTAGTTCACGGAGTTGCGCCAGCAGGACTTCTTTTTTCCGGCGTACATCTGCCACATTTTGCTGCGCCTGCTGGCGCAACTGTTCCTGCTCTTCCGCCTGACGCTCCGCTGCCTGTCGCGCCTTGCGGGTCTGTTCTTCTTCCTGGGACAAACTCTCCTGACGCTCCAGCAATGCCTGCAACTGCTCCTGCCGCCGGGTTTCGCTATCCTGTTGGCGTTGCCTTTCCTGCTGGATTTTTTGCTGTTGCTGATCCAGTTGTGTTAACTCGGTCTGCGCTCTTTGAATATGCCCTTTGCTTTCTTTGAACTGGTGTTCGGCTTCACTGAGTTCAGCCTGCACGGTGTACAAATCCGCCTGGGCAGCGCTCAACTTTTCCTGGGCACTGCGCGCCGCTTCGCGCAAATTCACCAGTTGCTGCTCCACCTGCAGGCGGTGTTCATCCAGGCTTAGCTGCTGGCCCAGCGCAGCATCGCGGCGCAGAATCAAGCCCTGGGCTTCACTTTCCAATTCCTGCACGCGTGCGGCCACAGTCCACCATTGCCATTGGCGTTCTTCCACCCGCAGGGCGCGGAGTTTTCGCGCCGCTTCTGCCTGTTGTTGCAGGCGTTGCCAGCGCCCGTCCATTTCACCATGAATATCGCGCAGACGTTGCAGATGCTCCCGGGTTTCCGCCATGCGTTGCGCCGTTTCCCGGCGTCTTTCCTTATAGCGACTGATCCCACCCGCCTCTTCGAGCATGGCGCGCAGATCATCGGGGCGGGCTTCGATGATGCGGCCAATGGTCCCCTGCTCGACAATGGCATAGGCGCTGCTGCCCAAACCCGTGCCCAGAAACAGATCGCCCACATCGCGACGCCGGCAGCGCGCGCCGTTGATCCGGTAATGACCGTCGCCCTTGCGGTCGAGACTGCGTTTGACGCTGATTTCAGCCACCTCGGCAAAGGCGCCCGGGGCACTGCCGTCACTATTATCAAAGCGCAATTCCACACTGGCCAGGGAGGCCGCCGGACGACTGCCGCCACCATTGGAGATGACATCACTCAGGGTGCCACCACGCAACTGCCGGGCGGAGGATTCGCCCAGCACCCAGCGCAGGGCATCTACGGTGTTGGACTTGCCACAACCATTGGGCCCGACGATCACCACCGGATTGGCGCTGATCTGGATACGGGTATTTTCGCGGAAAGACTTGAAGCCTTGCAGAATAATGGCCGAGAGGCGCATGAACGGTCTTTTTTGAGGTAATATACCGAGCTGTCGAAACTTTGATGATGAGGATTAAGCCATGCCCAGTCAACCCAGCAAAGCTCTGGAACGCTTTCCCAACCCGCATCCGGAAAGAGATTACGTCGTCCACATGGATATGCCGGAGTTCACCTGTCTCTGCCCCCTCACCGGGCAACCGGATTTTGCCCATTTCCTGCTGGATTTCATTCCCGGCGAGTATAATGTCGAACTGAAATCCCTGAAGCTGTATCTCTGGAGTTTCCGCGACGAAGGCGCTTTTCATGAAGCCATGAGCAACCGGATTGCCGACGACATCATTCAGCTCATCCAGCCGCGTTATTTGCGCCTGCTGGGACGCTGGTATGTGCGCGGCGGCATCAGTACCGACCTGCTCATCGAGCATCGCCAGAAGGGCTGGGAAAACCCCGAAATCCTGTCCCAGTTACCAACCATCCACTGGACCCGTCAGCAACCCGGTTACTGAAACCATTACAGATGCCTACCTACCTGGGGGTGGATCTCGGTACATCCGGCCTGCGCGGTGTACTCCTCGATGACCACCTGCATCAACTGGCCAGTATCGCCCTGCCCTATCCCGGTCATCCACCTGAAAACTTCACGGACAGCCAGACCTGGTTGTCGGGACTGGAGCAACTGACCCGACAGTTGCGTCGGGCCCATTCCCGGGGCTGGGCCGCCTTACGCGCCATGAGTCTGGATGGTACCTCAGGTACATTGTTGATCTGCAATGAGAACAGTCAGGCTTTAGGACCGGCACTGGCTTATTCCGATCAACGTGCCGTGGCAGAGGCCGACTGGCTCCAGCAACAATGGCCCGCAGGTGGCGTCTGCCTTTCACCCTCCAGTTCTCTGAGTAAACTCTTATGGTTACGCCATCATCATGCCGACTTCCAGCAAACCCGCTTTGTGCAACATCAGGCCGATTGGGTAGCGGCGCAACTGACCGGAAAGGGTGGCATTGCCGACCGGGGCAACCTGCTGAAAATCGGTCTTGATCCGCAAACCAGAACTTATCCTGCAGCATTACTGCGCATCCTGGAAACATTAGACATTGATCCGGCCATTCTGCCTCACGCCGTAGTGGAAGGCAGCACCCTTGGTTTGGTTCAGCCACAATGGGCGGAACGGCTGGGAATGACGACTCCGGTGGAAGTCCGTGCCGGTTGTACCGACAGTGTTGCCGCTGCGCTGGCAGCGGGCTTGAACTCTCCCGGAAAGGCCCTGACCAGCCTGGGCTCTTCGTTAGCATTCAAGTTCGTTCATCCCACTCCACTGAACACCCGGGGCTTGTACAGTCATTATCTGGGCGATTTCTGCCTGCCTGGGGCAGCCTCCAATGCTGGTGCCGGAGCGCTGTTACGGGTTTTCCAGCCGGCGCAAATGGCTGCACTGGAAGCGGCTCTCCGCCCCGCCGAAGCAACGGGCCAATTGCTTTATCCTCTCATCACCAGTGGCATCACCAGTGGCGAACGCTTTCCGATTCGAGCGCCGGGCTGGCCGGGCAGTAATCTCCCGGCCGAGCCCAATGCCCGCAATTTTCAGGCCCTTTTGGAGGGATTGAGTTATATAGAAGCCTGGTCCTATGACCTTATGGAAACTGCAGGCGGAAAAATCTGCGGACCCATCCGCAGTGTCGGCGGAGGTACACGCAACCAGGCGTGGATGCAGATGCGTGCCCATATACTCAAGCGTCCAGTGGAGACTCTCCCTGACGCCGATCCGGCCCGAGGGGTGGCGCTACTGGCCGCCAGCGCTGATATGGGGGGCGTAGCTGCCCTGGAACAGGCCGATATTCTGTCAGGGCAGATTTTTTATCCGGAAACCGTAGCGGTGGAACGCTATGCCCCCTACCTACAACAGTTCCAGGATGAATTTACGCGTTTCAGCGCCTAAAATTCATAGGCCAGATTAATGGTAGTCAGCGTATTCAATGGCTTGTAACCCGGTTGCACCTTCGTGTTATAGGTAGCTATAAAAGCTAGGCGCAGATTTAATGGCCCATATAAAGGGCTGGTCAGGGCCAAAATCGAGTTATAGGTATTCGCGCCATTATCCGCCAGAATGGCATCCACCGCTTCCGACAAATGGGCGTGGGGACTGAACTGCCAGAGATATTTTCCGTAAAGGCGGGCAATGGGATGGTTACTGTAATTGCCGCCAATGGGATGGGACTGGCGCACACCGGCACCGGCTTCTAGGCGCAAATGCGAAACCCGGTTCAGCACAAAAAAATGCCCATAACCCAGAGTTTCATCTGCCCGAAAATAATAGCCATCAAAATGATTGCGGTGATAATTGAGATTCCCAAAAAGATACTGATTGAGGGCAAAATCATAGCGGGTCTGATTACTGACATCGAGGCGGTCTGCACTCACCTCTCCCTGAGAGGTGGCATAATTATAGAGGAGTTTGCTCTGATTCGCCCAAGGCCCACGGTGCCAGAGCAGGTTGTCATCCGTATTCAGATTCAAGGCCTGACTGGTTCCGGTGCTATTACTGAATCCCAGGCCCACACTGCCCGACCACTCCGGCTTTTTAGTGAACGCGTTCTGGCCAATGGCGACAGGATTGACATCCGGTACATCCGCCATGGTCACCACAGGAAAACCCAAAAAAGATGACAACACAGCCGTCATCACCCGCTGTTTATTGAAAAAACCCATAAATTCCTTGAAATGAACAGATTATACAGAAGAATCGAGCAAAAGTTGGGCGCGTTGGGCGACTTCCGGCGGACCGAAACGGGCAGCGGCCTTCCACCAGTGAATCGCCTTATCGATATCGCGGGGTACGCCCCACCCGTGGGCATAAGCCTCACCCAGCATCAGTTCAGCCTGGGGATTAATGTTATAAGCGCCCTTTCGCCACCAATGGGCCGCCTCTTGAAAGTTTTGGGGGACGCCATCGCCTGCAGCATAGGCAAGACCCAAGCGATATTGATCCGGCCCGTAACCATTTTGCGCACCGGCCATCCACTTGGCCAAAACCTGGGGAGTTACACTGGCAGTAGGAGCAGAAGCCACCGAGGGAGCCACACTGGCGGCCATGGCCGTCGCAGGCAATAGCAATAAACCGGCACACAGAACTTTTACAAACAGACTTGAAATCAACACTAACCTCCAACACAGTTGGTTATTGCCCAGCCTAAGCTTTTTCCCTAAGCTTGTGAAGCATGTTGATTCATTCAGATCGATCCATTCAGAGAAGAATAGTCCTTGAGCGAAGCACAATCCCCGACAGAACATCTGCATCATCATCCGACAATCAGGCACCATGACCACGATCATGACCATAGTCATGCCCACCAGGGACATCATCATGGGCATCACCACGCTCCCAAAAATTTTGGTCGGGCTTTCGCCATCGGTATTTTCCTCAATGTTTTTTTTGTCATCGCCGAAGCGTTTTTTGGCGTCATTGGTCATTCTCTGGCTTTGCTTGCTGACGCCGGGCACAACCTCAGTGATGTGCTGGGCCTGGTCATGGCCTGGGGTGCCAGCGCCCTAGCGACTCGCCCGCCATCTCAGCGTTACACCTATGGCTTGCGCAGCAGCTCGATCCTGGCAGCGCTTGCCAATTCCCTGTTTTTGCTGGTGGTCACCGGGGGAATTGCCTGGGAAGCCATTGAGCGTCTGCTCCAACCGAGCCCTGTGGACAGCCGTGTGGTCATTGTTATCGCTGCTCTGGGCGTAATCATCAACTCCGCCACTGCCCTGCTCTTCATGTCGGGCCGCAAGGGCGACCTCAATATCAAGGCGGCCTTTTTGCACATGGCCGGAGATGCGCTGATCTCTTTGGGTGTCGTGCTCGCCGGCATCTTCATGCTGTATCTGCATTGGTACTGGCTGGATTCAGGGGTGAGCCTGGTCATCAGCGCGCTCATCATCCTGGCCACCTGGTCCTTGCTGAAAGAGGCCGCCCGGTTGGTTCTGCATGGGGTCCCGGACAACATCAATACAGATGCGGTGCGTCAGTACCTGCGCGACCTGCCAGAAGTCACTGCCGTCCATGATCTGCACATCTGGGCCATGAGCACCACTGAAACGGCGCTTACAGCCCATCTCGTCATGCCCCGGGGTTATCCTGGCGATGCTTTCCTGACAGATGTCGCGACAGCACTGCGGGAACAGTTCGCCATAGTCCATCCCACCCTTCAGGTGGAAACCGGGGACGAGGCCTATCCTTGCGCGCTGGAACCCGAGCAGAAAGTATAGGTCGCCACTCAAACTCCTTCTATGGCCGCCCAGTACTGTTCTTCCGCGCCTATTTTTTTAAGATGTTCGCGCAGGGCTTCGCCTCCCACGGGGTGGCTTCTGCCCTGATCGCGACGCAATAAATCGGTCAACGGCAGGGCCGGAAAATATTGCAGGGTAAATTCGCTGGCGCCCAACTCGCGCAGCCAGGTCGCTTTTTTTCGTAATTCTCCGGTGTCCAGATGGGTATCGGCCAGAATCAAGGCATCACACTGTTTCGCCAACTCCTGCACACGTTGTTCCCATAACCACTGCACCTTGTTTTCCCAGGCCTGATTCCAGTCCGTCCAGGAAAATGGCTTGTCGGCTTCGGCCTCAAACAGTTCTACCCGAATCATGTCCCTTTCGAGGATGCAGATCCGCAAGGAAGGATGGCGAGCACGCATGGCTTCTGCCCAGGAGCTTTTGCCCGAAGCCGCCGTACCTACCGTAAAAATGATCAACGGAAAATCCTGCTGATCGGTTGATGGGGATGAATCACTCATCAAAAAATTCCTTATTATCAACTACGCTCTTGTTAACCAGTCGGCAGCAATTCAGCAGCGCTGCAGATACACACGGTCTGCAGCGTCTGTAAGACCTTGGGGCGAAGCAGCCTTTATCAAATTACCCGTATTGAACCACAATGAAACAAAAAAACGGCATTCCATGCATTTTATGTTTGTAATTGCCAGCGGTGACTAGCGCAGCCAGGGCTCCTGCCTTTCCGGCACTTCATCATCAAAACTTTCATCCTGCGCGGTGGCCAGTGCCCAGGTCAGCGCTGCAATCCAGGCCAGTATGGTCCAGCCCAAAAATACATTGAGCAGCATGATCTTGATACGTTGCGGACAAGCCATCAACCATGCCAACAGAGTCGGTAGCAAATACACGCCCAGCAGCACGATAAAAGCGATGATCAGCAGTACGACAAACCCGGTAGTGCTGTTCGTCATCCAACGCAACACGAAGCACCTCCACAACAGGAATGCCTTATCATATCGTGATTTCGCCCGGGAAGGGAACATTCATTTTCCATCGTGCGACACCAGCGAACCACCATATAACAATATAAGGCCATAAAAATATTTATATCAATGTTAACCATATGGTTTTATGAGAAATTCTAGAAAATATGAAAAAAAAACGATTTGAAAGAAATTTGTCATCAAACTGTCGTATTACTGTCACATTCCCCTGTTATCGTGTTTGCCACTAAAGGTATAGAACTCTACGAAGCATCCTTGCAGTGAGCGTCTGCGAGGAATGGATAGAGGATAGCCCATGCAACACGCAGTACTGCAGGACAATAACTTCTTTGTTCGTCGTATGCCCAAGTTCCGAAAATTGCTGTTCGGATCAGGGGCAGCTTGCGTATCCGCTTGCAGCAATTTCGCATTACTCACTGTCTCTCCTATTAGCTCGCCATTTCAAGCACACCACGACATGGAGCCAATCATTTTATGAATCTGCAATATCTCATTCACCTCGCCAATTATTCGGACGGGGTTTTGTACATTCTGGGTCTAATGCTGCTGGTGGAGCTGGCGGTGATAGTCGATCGTTTCTGGTATTTGCGGCGCACGATTCTGCGCGGTCTGGTGTTTGTTCAGGAACTGGGGCGCCACGGACGTCTGGATCGGGAAGCCCTGA
>NZ_JBYCKQ010000025.1:0-42468 GCF_057473465.1 Acidithiobacillus sp. TH-A117 | reverse complement strand
AGCATCCAAAGAAAGGGTGACTTCCTGCTGTTGCAGGAAACGCTCCTGATAACGGTCGAATAAAGCCATTTGCCACTCCTTGCGGCGCTGCCGCGATGGTTTACAGCCAGAACTTTTGACAAGCAGGCAAGATCGGGGTTCACCTGTTGCAGACACTCAAGTTAAGTAAGCATTTCCTGTGCCAGTCAGGGGACAGGACTATTTTCCTGTGCGGATACGGCCTGCCTTGTCGTGATGCACTCGCAAGGATCTGCCGCCCGTCCATAGTGCGTATTATGCACAATTATGGTGCATGGCGCGTGCTTGCGCCAGTCTGTTCTGCGCCGGACGAAGCGTCTGCAAAAGGCCGTGATCGAAAAATTTAGTTCTTTTTAATCATTATGTTAAAATAAAACGGCTTTTTCTGAAAAACCAGGACGTAAAAAAAGGGCGGGAGGACCGCCCTGGAAGCCACTTGAGGAGGAGTGATCAGATGACCATGATCAGTATCTATTAAGCAGGAAGCGTGCCAATCCTGTGCTGGCCGTTTTTCCTACGCTGAATGTTTGGTCAGCCGGGTCATGGCATAGCCCTTGCTGAATGATGAGGGTGTCATGGAGCAAGGGCTGTGATTGCCCATGACTCGATGAGATGATGCGCGACCCGTTGGAGGTGAAGCATGAATCGCTTTGAGCATTTTCGGGAGTTGCGCCAGGATCTTTCGGCCTTGCTGGGTGGTGTCGTCGATGCCTTGGCCAGTCCGGCCCTGTTGCAGCAGTGTGCCGAGGAACAACGCCAAAAACTGCAGTGTCTGATCAATCGTCACCCTTTTCTCGATTTATGTTATCTCCTCGATGCCCAGGGGCGGCAACTGGGAGACAATGTCGGCGCCTCCCGGCGGCGAGGACTGGCCCGGAGTGGCGGTGATGGTGTCGATCGCAGCCACCGGCCCTATTACCGCCTTGCCGTGAACGCCTGGTCTCCGGTGCTGACCGAACCTTATTTATCTTCAGCCAATGGTCATATCTGCGTCACGGCAACAGCGCCCATTCGTGATGAAAACGGGGTGTTATTGGGTATGCTGGTGGCGGATAGCGAACTGGACCGCGCCCTGGCCCTGCTCGAAGAAGATGACATACGAAGAGGTTTTGAACCCTATTTCAAAGCCATTTATACCTTGTTTTCCATGGGCTTGCTGGCGGTCAGTGTGGCTTTGGGCGTGCATGCCATTGCCGCGCTGGCGCAGGTCTGGTCAACGGTTGCGGCTCCCGACAGCTTTGCTGCGCCCTTTCAGGCGACTATTTTGTTTACCCTGGCACTGGCTGTATTTGATCTGGCCAAAACCATTTTTGAAGAAGAAGTGTTGTTGCGCAAGGATATCCGCCGTCATAGTACCACGCGGCGGACTTTAACCCGCTTCATTGCCGCCATTCTTATTGCCGTATCCATCGAAGGGCTGATGCTGGTATTCAAATTTGCCCTGGATGCTCCTCAGAACCTCTGGCTGGCCGTGTTGCTGCTGCTGGCTGCTGCCTTACTGCTGGTATCTTTGGGCGCCTACGTGTATCTGGGTGGCCATGCTGAAGTCCTGTTATCCCGGCACCGGGAGCAACGTCATGAAACAGATTGATCCCTAATGCGAATCTCTGGCGCGCATCAAGTCCCCGGTTTCCTGGGGCGGGCCATGCGCAGATCCAGGGTATGGGGATAGTCGGGCTGCTCCTCATCATAAGGGGACTGCCAGGGGTATTCGCCGCTGCCTCTGGCCACAAAGCGTCCCTCGCTGGGTGAGGCGATGCTGCCCATGATATTGCGGACCATTGGTTCAGGCTCTGGCTGACTATGCCCTGTACTGGTAAAGCGGGACTGACGCCGGGCTTCGGCTTCCCAGGCATTGACCGGGAAAATCTCGGAATTGCGGCCACCGGGATGCATGACATGGTAAGTACAGCCGCCAATACTGCGATTGTTCCAGGTGTCGATCAGGTCGAAAGTCAAAGGCGTATGCACCGGAATGGTCGGGTGCAGGGCGGAAGGCGGCTGCCAGGCCCGATACCGTACACCGGCCACCTGGGTATCCACGGCCCGGGTGCCCTGCAGGGGGACGCGCCGGCCATTACAGGCAAGTATATGGCGTCCCGGAGTCATCCCCGTCACTTTGACCTGTAGACGTTCGATGGAGGAATCCACATAGCGGGCGGTGCCGCTGCCGGTGACTTCTTCGCCCAGTACGTGCCAGGGTTCGATGGCGGCACGCAATTCTATCTGGACATCGCCAATGCGCACATGACCATGTTCCGGAAAGCGAAATTCTGCAAAGGGAGCGAGCCAGTCCAGTTGAAAAAGAATGCCGTGATTCTGCAGATCCGCACAGACTTCGCGGAGGTCTTCCCAGACATAATGGGGCAGCATGAAGCGATCATGGAGGTTGGTTCCCCAGCGAATCAGGGCATGGCGATAGGGGTCTTCCCAGAAGCGCAAGATCAGGCTGCGGACCAGCAACTGTTGGACCAGACTCATGCGGGCATGGGGCGGCATTTCAAAGGCGCGCAGTTCTACCAGCCCCTGCCGTCCAGCGGATCCCGTCGGGGAGTAGAGCTTGTCGATGCAGATTTCAGCGCGATGGGTGTTGCCGGTGATATCCACTAGCAGGTTACGAAACAGACGATCCACCAGCCAGGGTTGTACGACCGTGCCTGGTGGCACCTGACTGAAGGCAATTTCCAGCTCATACAGGGATTCGTGACGGGCCTCATCCACGCGCGGTGACTGGCTGGTGGGGCCGATGAACATGCCACTGAAAAAATAGGATAGCGCCGGGTGATGCTGCCAGTAGGTAATGAGACTTTGCAGCAGATCGGGGCGCCGCAGAAAAGGGCTGTCGGCGGGTGTGGCGCCACCCAGGGTCATGTGATTGCCGCCGCCGGTACCGGTATGGCGACCATCGAGCATGAATTTTTCGGCGGTCAGGCGGCAGGCGTGCGCTTCCTTGTACAGCAGGGTGGTTTTCTCCACCATCTCGGACCAGCTGGAAGAGGGGTGGATATTCACCTCGATCACACCGGGATCGGGGGTGACCAGGAGTTTTTCCAGGCGGGGATCGCTGGGCGGCGCATAACCTTCAATGACCACCGGCATGTTCAGGATAAGGGCCGTGTTTTCTACGGCGTTGAGCAGATCCAGATATTGTTCGGTGACCTGGAGGGGCGGAAAAAAACAATACAGGCAACCCTTGCGGACTTCCATGGTCAGCGCCGTGTGGGGGATTTCCTCCCAACTGGGGGTTTTGGGGGGTGCGCTGGCGCTAGCCTTATTACCAGCGCGGCGCTCGACCGGAAAATCGGGCAAAGGCGGCAAGGGAGCAAAAGGATCGGTTTCCGGCTGCCATTTCTTGTGGGGGTCCACCATCCACGGCAGGCTATCCAGAGGCAGACGCATACCCAAGGCCGAATCACCGGGAATCAGCACCAGGCGACCACTGCGAAACACCCAGGTCGCCGAATACCAGCACCGGGCATTCCACTCCCAGGCCAGGGGCAGCACCCAGCCTACCGGGTGATCGAGGCCCGCCTGGAGTTTTTCGATGAGTGCCTGCCGCTCCACGGGATCGTTAAGGCGATGGGTGCTGAGATCAATGTTGACCGGCACCCGTCCCTCCTGATGCAATACATGCCAGGCGTCTTCGTAAGCGGGAATGAGTCGGGCGCTGTCGACCTGCAACTGCCGGGTCAACTCGCAGGCAAACTGGTGCAGGTCTTCGTCGGTCCAGCCATAATCATGAAGGGGGTCTGCCAGTAAATCGGGCTGATGCCAGATCGGCAATCCGTCCTTGCGCCAGTACACCCCCAGCGCCCACCTCGGCAGGGGCTCACCCGGATACCATTTCCCCTCGCCGGTATGGCGCAGTGCGCCCCTGGCGAAATACTGGCTGAGCTTTTCAGTGAGGATTTCAGCGCGTTCCCTTTTGTGGCGGCCCAGGGCCTCCAGATTCCACTGCGGATCGTCCACACCTTCGGTGGCGACAAAAGTAGGCTCTCCGCCCATGGTCAGGCGCACATCGGCGGCGTTGAGGCGGTCATCGACAATCCGCCCGAGGACCATGACTTCTTCCCACTGGCTTTCAGTATAGGGTTTGGTGACTCGGGGTATTTCCGGCAGGCGGGTGACCTGATTGGAAAAATGAAATTCCACTTCGCATTTTCCGGTGGCGCCACTGATGGGGGCGGCACTTTGATAATGGGGGGTGCAGGCCAGGGGAATATGTCCTTCGCTGGCGAAAAGGCCGGAGGTAGGATCCATGCCAATCCATCCGGCACCGGGGATATACACTTCCACCCAGGCATGAAGATCGGTGAAATCCTGGACGGGACCCGAGGGTCCTTCCAGAGGAGCCTGATCAGCCACCAGCTGGACCAGATAGCCGGAAACAAAGCGGGCCGCCAAACCCAGATGGCGTAATAACTGTACCAGCAGCCAGGCACTGTCCCGGCAGGAACCGCTGGCCTTTTTCAGGGTTTCTTCCGGGGTCTGGACGCCGACTTCCATGCGCAGGGTGTATTGAATGGCCCGCTGCAATTGCTGGTTGATGCTGACCAGAAAATCAATGGTGCGTGACTTGCGCTTCATGACGTCCAGCAACAACTTTTGCAGTAAACGCCCGGCGCGTTCTTTTTCCAGGTAGGGGGTCAGCTCTTTATGCAGGGCGGCATCATAGCGGAAGGGCCAGCGTTCGGCCTGGGGTTCAATAAAAAAGTCGAAGGGATCAATCACGCTGAGATCGGCAATGACTTCGACGTTGAAGTGCAAGGACCGGGCACGTTCCGGAAACACCAGGCGGGCCTGATAATTGCCGAAGGGGTCCTGTTGCCAGTTGAGAAAATGCTTTTCGGGGCTGACTTCCAGGGAATAAGCGAGAATCGGGGTACGACAATGGGGTGCCGGGCGCAGGCGCAGCACGTGGGGATGAATTTCTACCAGCCGATCGAAGTCGTACTCGGTCTGATGACGCAGAACGACATGAATGCCCATAAACAATTCCTCGGCAGTGAAAAAGGGGGTGACGATTAGGCTTGAGCCACCTGCAACTGGATGCCGCTGAGCAGATTTTCCGAAGCGCTGTCTTCTCGGGCGAAATAAATACCCTGGATGGTCCGGTGAACGACGGCCAGATCGCGCTGGGCCTGATCCAGATATTCGTGGAGCAGGTCCGGACGCAGGTCGGTCAACTTGAGATTATCCAGACGCCGCCGCGCCCGGCGCACCGCCTCGGCAGGTGTACCGGCATTGGGCAGATAGGCCAGAGCCACTTCCATCTCGCCCAGGCAATACTTCATGCTGCGTGGAAATTTGCTGTCCTTGAGCAGGTAATCCACCACCTGATTGCTGCGGACCTGGACGGATATGTGGCGGCGATACATTTCAAAAGCACTCAAGGCTTTGAGTACCCCAATCCAGAGACTGCTCCCGGCGGTTTTTTGCAAACCCTGATCCTGGGGTAAAATCACCGCGCTGGTGACATCGACAATGCGCGTGGTCATGTCCGCTCTTTCCATGTTGCGGCCCAGTTTGATGAACTGGTAGACATTATCCTGACTCATGCTGCTGATCAGTAATCCCACCAGCGCATGGCGGCGGGAAATCACCTCATTGAGGAAGGCATAGCGGGCATGGCGGCTGTCAGCGCCGGATACGGCTTGATCCCGGACATAGAGGAAGAGGGTATTGAGGCGCTCCCAGAATTCTCCGGGGAGAAGGTCACGAAAAGTCCGGCAGTTCTCCCGGGCCTGGTGGATGGCCGCCATGACCGAATTCGGATTACGCTCATCGGCAATCAGAAAGCGCATGATGCGGTTTTCTTCCGGAGTGCCATAAAGCTCGGCATAGAGCTGGGCATCGCCAGTGACCTGCAAGAGAATATCCCAACCAAAATAGGCGCCTGGCGGTAGATCCAGCAACATCAGGGTGGTTGCATTGATCAGGCGGGCCATATCTTCGGTGCGCTCCAGATAGCGCGCCATCCAGTACAGGTTCTCGGCTACTCGGGAAAGCATGGGGCCTCCTCATCGACAATCCAGGTGTCTTTGCTGCCCCCACCCTGGGAGCTGTTGACCACCAGTGATCCGGGCTGCATCGCCACCCGGGTCAGTCCACCTGTGGTCACGTACATTTTGTCCGCTTGCAGAATAAACGGGCGCAGGTCCAGATGACGGGCCTCCAGATGATCATCCACCAGCGTCGGTGCGGTGGAAATATTCAGGGTAGGCTGGGCAATATAGTTACGGGGGTTGGCCCGGATCAGTTCGGCAAAACGCTCGCGCTCGGCCTGACTGGCCCGGGGGCCGATCAACATGCCATAGCCCCCGGACTCATTGGCGGGTTTGACCACCAGTTCGGCCAGATGGCTGAGCACATAGTCCCGATCGGTATCACGCATGCACAGGTAGGTCGGCACATTGGGGATGATGGGTTCAGCGTCCAGATAGTAGCGGATAATATCCGGGACAAAGGCATAAACCACCTTGTCGTCCGCGACCCCGGCGCCGGGGGCGTTGGCGATAGCCACATTGCCCCGTCGCCAGGCCCGCAACAGGCCGGGAATCCCCAGCACCGAATCAGGAAAAAATACTTCCGGGTCCAGATAATCATCATCAATCCGGCGGTAAATGACGTCTACCCGTTGCAAACCGGAAATGGTGCGCAGGTATACAATGTCTTCCTTGCTGACATAGAAATCAGCGCCTTCGGCCAGATAGGCCCCCATCTGCTGCGCCAGGTAACTATGTTCGAAATAGGCAGAATTATAGATGCCGGGGGTCAGTACGGCGATTACCGGTTTTTCGTCCGGTCGCGGTGAGAGGGCGGCGAGGGTTTCGTAAAGGCGGTTCGGGTAGTCGTCCACCGGCCGGATGATGGATGACTTGAAGAGCTCCGGAAACAGACGTTTCATGATCTGCCGATTTTCGAGCATGTAGGATACGCCCGAGGGCACGCGCAGATTGTCTTCCAGGACATAGACGGTACCGTCGGCATCGCGCACCAGATCGCTTCCGCAAATATGTGCCCAAACGCCGAAGGGGGGATGAACACCCCGGCAGGCTTCGCGAAAATTGCGTGAGCCTGTCAGTACTTCCGCCGGAAAAATCCCGTCAGCGACAATGCGTTGCTCATTATAAAGATCATCGATGAAGAGGTTGAGTGCCTGCAGGCGCTGTTTGAGGCCTTCCTCGATTTTGCTCCATTCCGTGCTGGACAGAATTCTGGGAATGATGTCAAAAGGCCAGGCGCGATCGATGTTGCCCGCCTCGCTGTACACCGTGAATGTGATACCCATGGCGAGAATAGAGGCATCGGCGGCCTGGCGGCGTGCCTGTAGTTCGCTGCTGTCCAGGGTATTCAGATAAGTGAACAGAGGGGCTGCCGCCCGGCGCGGCCCGGCGTTGGCATCCACCAGTTCGTCATAGGTGATTTGCTGCTGATAATGGGTCTTGAGCCAGTCCATCTGCTTTTCTCCTCGTCACAAGATTCTCGCCCGGAACTCTGGAGCCTGGGTGGGCAGTGGCGTATTCCACAAGGAATCCGCCGGGTCTGCCATGATCTTCACTCGTCATTAAAGCAAAGCCTGTGCCATGCAGGCGGTTACGAAATATTCCAGACAGTAAGGATATTTTCCGGTCCTGGCAGGTGGAAAATGCCTTCAAAAAATGGTCGCGCGGCAATATGGAATAGTGAATTGCATTGTGTTGGTGCATAAGGCACCAGAATAGTGCGTTAACCGCGCCTCACTCAAGCCGGTGGTGCAAGCGGCGGATTTTCCCAGGAAAAAGGAGGTAGATCATCCAATGCCCGCAATAATCCCTGGCTCCAGCGTTCGCCCAGGGTGCGATAAAAACGGTCTTCCTCGGTCAGGGAAAGATAGCGACCCATCTGCAGGCTGTTGGTTTCATAAATCAGCAGTTCAACGGGGGGGCCAACCGTGACATTGCTGCGCATGGTGGAATTCATGGAAACCAGCGCACAGCGCGCCGCCGCTTCCAGGGAAAGCTCCGGACTGATCACCCGATCGAGAATGGGTTTGCCATATTTGATTTCGCCAATCTGCAAGAAAGGATGATCCGCCGATTCGTGAATGTAATTACCCTGGGGATAGATCATATAGGTCGCCGGGATTTCCGCAGCGATCTGGCCACCGAGAATGAAAGTCGCCTCAAAGTTGGTGTTGGCGGTATCGCGGCTGACCTGGTTGCGCTGGATTTCCGCATTGATCAGACCGACATAATCAGCGGCTTCTGCCATGCTGGGAAGATTCAGCAAGTGAATGGCGGCATTCTGGTCCATATCCTGCTGCAGGCGCTTCACCACCCCCTGGGTGGTAGCGAGATTGCCCGCCGAGAGCAGACAGAAAAAGCGATCACCCGGCCAGCAAAAAGTATGCATTTTCGAGTAGATGCTCACATTATCGGTGCCTGCGTTGGTACGGGAGTCAGAACAGAAAATCAATCCTCCGGTTACATGGGCAGTGAGGCAATAGGTCATGGAGTATTCCTGTCAGCAAGCAGCGTCGCCGTTTTATAGTCGCTGAATTTCCGCCGTTTTGGAAGTCTGTACGGAAAAGTCTTTCATGCGCTGCATTGTGAAGCCCGGATGATATGCACTAATATGGTGCGGGCGGCGCATCATAATGTTTCAGGACCCGGAGAGCTATATAAAGCATCACTCTCTGGTAAGAGGCTAACTCAGGAGTGTGCTTCCGAAGGAATCGGGTTGCCGGAAAATCTGCCTGGTGTGTTTTTTGCTAAGATGAATTTCGATGAGAGCCCCGGAAGGCGGACACCCACTTGGAGCTTGCATGGCGCAGCACAAAAACACCAAAACATCGTTGTCAGAAAATGCGGTGCTGGATGCTCTGGAGTCGGCAGTCCTGACTCTGGATGCCCGGCAACAATTGCGTTTCATGAATCCGGCCGCAGAAAACCTCCTGCGTGTCAGCCAGCATCAGGCGCGCGGACAAACCGTGCCAGCCCTCTGCAGCATCATCGGAGAGGACCGCTTTGCGGCACTTTTTGCCGATGCACTGGAGTTGAATGGCACGATCTTGAGGCGGGCATTGCCCTTGCAACTGCATGATGGCAGCCATGCCGTGGTGGATTTGGTCGTGACCCCTTTGGCGGCGGGGCAACTGATTGTGGAAATGCGCCCCATGGAATTACCGGCACGTCATGCCGAAGAAGAAATGCAGGACCGGATTTATGGCGCGGCCCAGGAAATGCTGCGGGGGCTTGCCCATGAAATCAAGAATCCCCTCGGCGGCTTGCGGGGTGCCACCCAGCTTCTCGAACGGGAATTGCAGCGCCCGGAACTGAAGGATTATACGAGAGTAATACTCCATGAGGTGGATCGCCTGCATCATCTGGTGGATCGTCTGCAGGGTCCGCGTACCCGTCCGATTTTTGCCGAAGTCAACATTCACCAGGTGCTGGAGCATGTCCGCCGGCTTCTCCAGGCTGAATTGCCTACGGGAATCTCGCTGCGTTTTGATTATGACCTTTCCATTCCGGAAATTTACGCCGATCAGGAGCAATTAGTGCAGGTTTTCCTCAATTTGATGCGTAACGCCCAGCAAGCCCTGGACCGTCATGGCACGATTCTCATCCGTACCCGGGTGGATCGTTACGTCACCTTGCTCCATCAAAAATTCCGCCTCGCCTTGCGGGTGGACATTATCGATAGTGGCCCGGCATTCCTGCGGACCTGCTGCCCCGCATCTTCCTCCCGCTGGTCACCAGTCGGGCCGAAGGTATGGGTATGGGGCTGGCTATCGCTCAGGGCCTGGTTCGCGGTCATGGGGGGGTGGTGCACTGTCACTCCCGGCCCGGCGAGACGGTATTCTCGGTGTCCTTGCCCCTCACCCAGCAACGGGAGGCCGCGCAATGAAACAGGTCTGGATTATTGACGACGATCCCTCCATTCGCTGGGTTCTCGAAAAAGCCCTGGCCCAGGCGGAAATTCCTTTCCGGAGTTTCGCCGATGCCGATAGCGCCCTGCGCGCGCTGGGCCGGGATCAACCCGATGCCATCGTCACCGATTTGCGTATGCCGGGCCTGGATGGTCTGGCTTTTCTGAAAGAAGTCCAGGCGCGTTGGCCGCGCTTGCCGGTCATTGTCATGACCGCACATTCGGATCTGGACAATGCGGTGTCTGCTTTTCAAAGCGGGGCCTTCGAGTATCTGCCCAAGCCCTTTGATATGGATGAGGCCATCAATCTGGTACGGCGGGCTTTGGGCAGTCAGCAGGAAGCAGCTGCGAAAACGCTGCCGGAAGAAAACGACCCGACGGAAATGATTGGTGAAGCGCCCGCTATGCAGGAAGTGTTTCGGGCCATCGGGCGCTTGTCGCGCTCGCAAATCAACGTGCTGATTACCGGAGAATCGGGAGCCGGCAAAGAACTGGTGGCCAGCGCTCTGCATCGCCATAGTCCCCGCGCCAGAGGACCCTTCATCGCCATCAACACCGCTGCCATTCCCGCAGAACTGCTGGAATCTGAACTTTTTGGCCATGAAAAGGGGGCCTTTACGGGCGCGGTACAAACCCGCCAGGGACGCTTTGAGCAGGCTTCTGGAGGAACCCTGTTTCTGGATGAAATTGGCGATATGCCCGCTGCCCTGCAAACCCGTTTGCTCCGGGTCCTCTCCGATGGGACTTTTTATCGGGTCGGGGGGCATGCCCCGTTGCGCGCCGATGTGCGGGTGCTGGCAGCTACTCACCAGAACCTGGAAGCCAAGGTCCAGGATGGGAGTTTTCGTGAAGATCTCTATCATCGTTTGAATGTCATTCATATTCATCTCCCGCCCCTGCGGGAGCGGCGGGAAGATATCCCGAGACTGGCGCGCCACTTTCTGCGTCACAGCGCCGAACAGCTCGATGTGGAGCGCAAGGTTTTGAGCCCCACTGCCGAAGCCGCCTTTATGGAGTGGCACTGGCCCGGCAATGTCCGGCAGCTCGAAAACGTCTGCCGCTGGATTACCGTCATGGCGCCGACCAGTGAGGTGCAGGTGACTGATCTGCCGCCGGAAATGAGTGTGGCAGCAGCGCCTGTAGAGTCCGCTGAAGCACCGGTTTATCAGGACTGGCGCCTGCAATTGGGAGCTTTGGTGCGCCAGCGCCTGGCCAGCGGGGAAGAAGCGCTGCTGGATAAAATCCAGCCCCAGTTTGAACGCTGTCTGCTGGAAGCCGCCCTGCAGCATACCCGTGGTCACAAACAGGATGCTGCCCAGAAACTCGGCTGGGGTCGTAACACCCTGACCCGCAAACTAAAAGAACTGGGCATCGAAGAGCGATAAAAAGTTTCTTGCAAATCCTGGCCCTTAGACTAATTGCCTCTGAACACGCAGAGAGAATTGCGCTGGGGAGCGGAGTCGTGGGTTTGAGGTGCATATGCAAGGCTTGATGATATTCCTGGAAGTGGTGGTGGTATTACTGCTGCTTGCGGAGGTCTATATTCGTCTGCGTGCCCGCCGGCGGCGTCTGCAGAATCGTGATGCCCAGGTGTCGGCAGAAACGCGTAAAGCCGTCGTTCCCGTACCCCCTGTCGAGTCGGCTCCCACTTCCCGGGCTGAAGTGCTTCCCGCTCATCCCCAAGGTGAACAGAGCAGTACCCTGCAGGAAGCCCTCAGCATTGACGACCTACTTAACGAAGCCAATATTTACCTTGAATATGGTCATTACGCCCAGGCGGCAACCGTGTTGCGCTGGTATGTGGATCTGAACCCCCATGAAACCCGGGTCATTAATCAGCTTCTGGATACCTATCTGGCCATGGCCGATATGGATAGTTATGCGGGTTTACTGGAAAGTCTGGGGGAAAAATCCGGCAGTGTGCCCATGAATGAAAGCTGGTGGCGCGAACGGGTGGAGCACGGCTTACAGCAGGATCCCGGCAATCTGGAGTTGCTGGTGCTGGCCGAGAAGGTGGGTATGGCGGTGCCGCTGCCCCAGGATCAAAGCGCTGAACCCGCGCTGACGGCCGAAATGGCTCTGGCCCTGGTGGCCCGCAACCGTGATCCCCATTACGGTATGGCCATTTTGTGGCGGGCTATTGCCCACGAGCCCCTGCGGTTGCCGCTCTATGCAGAACTCCTGCGGATCACCCATCAACAGCACCTTGTGGAAGATTATATCAACGCCTTGATTTTGTTGTATCTGACCGTGGGCTACAATGGTAAAACCTTGCGGCAACGGATGTTGCGGGCAGGTGAAGACCTCGGGACGCATCCGCTCTGGACGGTGCTGGCAGACTGGGATGGTAATCCCGAAACCCTGCGCCAGTTGGCGCGCTCCCGACAACTGGAAATTCCGGGTTCCTTGCCGCTGGCTTGAAGCCGGTGCAGGAACTTTGCTTGACAAGCCCTTGTCGCCCTCACCACAATCCCCAGCGGCCGCAAGCTTGGCACCATTGGGTGTAAAGTACTGCCGATGCCAATAAACGGGGAGCAGCATAGGATGAATCTGGAGACGGTAAACCAGTTGGTGCGGTCGGATATGTTGGCGGTAAATCAGGTGATTCAGGAGCAACTGCGTTCCGGGGTGCCAACGATTCCTGCCATGGGTACCTACTTGATCAACGCCGGCGGCAAGCGACTGCGTCCCATGGTCCTGCTGCTGGCCGCGCGCATGGGTGGAGAGCATACGGCACGGCCCATTCCCCTAGCCGCTGTTGTTGAGTTTATCCACACCGCCACCCTCCTGCATGATGACGTGGTAGATGGTTCGGAGCTGCGGCGCAACAATGCCACCGCCAATCAGTTGTGGGGAAACGCCGCCGCCGTTCTGGTGGGAGATTTTCTCTATGCGCGCTCTTTTGAAATGATGGTGACTGATGGGGACATGCGGATTCTGGCGACCATGGCCGAAGCCACCAGCGTAATTGCCCAGGGAGAAGTGGCGCAGCTGGAAAATGCCCATGATCCAGACTTGAGCGTTGATGCCTATTTTTCGGTCATCGAAGCCAAAACTGCCAAGCTTTTTGAAGCGGCCATGCGGATTGGGGCGCTGATCAATCATCTGGATCAGCAGGCAGAAACAGCGTTGGCAAAATATGGTTCGCTCCTGGGCATCGCTTTTCAGTTGATGGACGACGCTCTGGATTATTCTACCACTGCCGAAAAAATGGGAAAAAACCGGGGAGATGATCTGGCGGATGGTAAGGCTACCCTGCCTTTTATTCATGCCATGCAGCAGGCGACTCCTGCTGAACAAGCCCTCTTACGCGACGCCCTGGGGGCCGAAAACAAGGCGGATTTTGCCGCAGTCTGGGAAATCATTGCCAGAACAGAAGCTATTGATTACACTTTGCGCGTCGCCGAGGAAAAGTCTCAGCAAGCCATCGCTTGTTTAACCGGCTTTCCCGAGGGTCCGGAAAAATCTGCGCTGGAGTTTCTAGCTGGATTCGCCGTACAGCGCGACTATTGAAGCAATATTATCGGGGCGTGGCTCAGCCTGGTAGAGCGCCGCCTTCGGGAGGCGGATGTCGGAGGTTCGAATCCTCTCGCCCCGACCACATTGATGAAAAGGCCCGCTTTGTCGGGCCTTTTTGGTGTTTTTCACAGTATGTTCGCAAAGCTGTGACTTGAATCAGGCAGGGATGTTGCCGATGTTAAAATGGGTGTTGCTGGCAGGTTTCGTGGGCGTGCTGTTTTATTGGTGGCGACAAAAACAGCGGCATCCCCGGCAGCGTCCGGAAGTGGAATCTCTGGTACGCTGTTCTCGCTGCGGTCGCTACATATCCGTCCATTCGGCCCTGCGTACTACTGAAGGCGATTATCGTTGTAGCGAACATGCAGGTCCAAAACAGGCAGGAGATCCGGATTGACCAGTATCAGACATTCCCCGGGGTCGCCAAGCGCCCACCCCGCAATGGCATTCCGGGCGGGTTTGTATGCCGTTCTCGCCCTCGTGGTTTACGGCCTCTCCTGGTATTACAACGGTCAACTGATTCCCCTCCTTGCTGCCGAAAGTGTCGTGCTCATGGTTTGGGGGTTGATGGTCTGGTGGCCCTGCCTGCGGGCCGGTTTGATCTGGCCGCGCGGGTTTCTGCCGCTATTCATGCTGTCCTGGTTCATCTGGTTCGGACTGACGCTTTTCTGGAGTGGATCGCCTTACAGTAGCTGGTTTTATTTCTGGGTACTGGGCTCGTTGCCGCTGACTTTTTTGATTGCAATCATGATTCCTGAGCTGACCGCCGAAGTATTCTGGACCTGGTTCTGGAGAGGCATATTAATCAGCGCGTGGATTCTCGGCGGCATGGCCCTCTGGCAGTATTATCAAGGGCTGGTCACCAATATTGGCTTAGCCAATTTGCGTCCTTTCGGTCCCTTGCTGGATACCAACAGCTTTGCGGCTTGGTTGAATTTGCTGTTTTTCCCGGTGCTCGTTCTGTATTTTGTGAAAGATAGTCGTCGGCAGGTGCCTTTTCTGCAGGGCGGCATTGATCCCCAGGCTTTTTTCTATCTGCTGACCTTGACGCTTCTGCTTCTGGCATTTTTTTCTACCAGCAGTCGTGGCGGGTTGTTGGCCTGGATATGTACCATGCCATTTGCCGTTTGGGGTTTGTGGCGACTGCCTGCTGCGCGCCCCCGGTTTTTAATGGTTGCGGTTCTGGTCAGCATCGCTTTTTTGCTGATGGATTATGCGCATGGCTATGATCTGATTGGTCATCTTTCCCCCGGTTATATCACCAGTAATATTACTACCGTATCTCGCAAGCTGATGTGGATTGCCACCTGGCACATGTATCTCAGTCATCCCTGGTTGGGCACCGGCATCGGCAGCTACTTTCTGAATTATCCGGCCTATCGCCTGCCCGGTGAACTGGCTTCGGCAGGTACTTACGCGCACAACGATTATCTGGAATATCTGGCCGAGGGAGGGGTGATCAATCTCGGTTTTCTGCTGGGTTTTGCGGGAGTGTTGATGTACGCCCTCTATCGTCTGCTGTATCGGGCGGGACGGGCACTGCAAATAATGGATGAAAAACGGCTGATGGCATTGGGTCTGGTGCTGGGCGTGTTTGCCATTACCGGCCATGCCCTGGGAAATTTCATTTTCTACAATTTGCCCCTGAGTGTTCTGGCGGGACTGTTCATGGCACGGGCCTGGCGTATTTATGGAAGCTCTGGAAACACCCGGCCCTTGTTACCAAAAATTGGCATCAATCACGGGTTCATTGTCCAGGGCCTCTTGTTGCTGGGGGTTTGCGTTGCTTCCTGGAATCTGTTGGCAGATGGCGCTACCTATGCCTTCCTCAGTGATAATGCCTGGCTGAATGGTGTTATCCGCAATCCCCAACAACGTGCTGAGCTTCTGTTGAAAGTTGCCGATACCTTGACGGCGCTGCGTCCTCTGGCGACTCAACCCCATGTGTATCTCGCCAATACCTATTTGACGCTGGCCGAACATGACACCCGGATGGGCACGGCCAATCGCCGATCTCTGGTGCAGGCAGCGCTGCACCAATATCAACAAAGTCTCGTGGGTATTCCTCAACAATCGGGTGTGCTCAACTCCATCGGCACGCTCTACCTCACCCAGGGAAAAATTCTGGGTCTGGACACCGCGCAAAGGCAGCGGCAGACACTGCTGGCCTGGCGCCAGGGGCTGGCCATTGACCCGGAAAGTATCAGCCTGCGTAACCAGATTGCACAACTCGCTTACGCAGACCAGGGCGACGTGCAGGGTGGACTGGCATTTTTGCGTGCGGGCCTGAAGCGCCCACTTTTCCCTTATCCCCGTTCAGAATTGCTGCTGGATATCGCCCTGATGCAATGGCGAGCCGACGAAAAACCCGCTGCAGAAAAAACCCTGCTGCGTATTTTGCACAATAATCCCGGCTATGCGCCTGCGGTTTCCTGGTTGCAGGCCATACATCGCCGGGCTGACCTGCACGCAACAGAACATTGAAAGTCGCAGAAAGCCCAGATATGGCATTGAGATTACGGACATGACCACAGAATCCTCGCCGCAAAAGCGGCATCTGCCCCGCTGGCGGGCTCTGCTGATTTTGTCGGTCATTTTCCTGGGCTTTGTGCTGGTCCTGTTCCGGGACACGGACTTGCAATGGTGGCAGGATCATACCCTGCGCGATCAGGGACGGATGCGCTACCTGCAGGATCGCCCTCTGCCAGCCGATCGGGGCGTGATCTATGCCAGTAATGGTACAGCCCTGGCGGTGAATGTACCCGCCGTGACCATCTGGACGGACCCGCGCATTTTTGATCAGCATAAACAGGACTGGGCCAAGGTGGCTACGGCCCTGCAGATAAGCCCCCAAACTCTGGCGGAACGCGTCCAGTCGGGAGGCTCCGGCTTTGCCTACATTCTCCGTCAGAGTGAGCCGCAAATAGGCAAGGCCTTGCAGGCTCTGCATGTGCCGGGCATTTATGCGCAGGCCAGCAGCCGGACTTATTATCCTCTGGGTGCGGTGACTACGCCTTTGCTGGGTCTGGTACATCTGGATCATCATGGTGCGGCCGGTCTGGAAATGGGCTATGACCAATGGCTTTCAGGCCATGCCGGTACCGAAAAAGTGCTGGTGGACGGGCAGGGCGAAGTGTTGCGGGTGCTGGGTGCCCGCCATGCGCCAGTACCGGGTCATGACCTGCATTTGACCATCAATCCCCAGATACAATACTGGGCTTATATGACCCTGCTGGCTGCCCAGAAGCATTTTGGCGCCAGCGAAGGTTCTGCTGTGGTCATGAATGTGGACAATGGTCAGATTCTGGCCATGGCTAGTGTCCCTTCCTGTAATCCCAATTCCCGCAATGGCTGCGCCAGTCCCGATGATTATGTCAATAACGCCGTGCATCAGGCCTTTGAACCGGGTTCGGTCATGAAACCCTTCATGGTGGCTGCCGCCCTGAAAACCGGCAGTATTCAGCCCGATCAAAGCTTCAATGTGTCGCACTGTCTACCGGTGGGCGGATTTTGTATTCGCGATGATGTAGTGCATCATGAATTGAATGTGGCGCATATTCTCAAATACTCCAGTGACATTGGTGCGGCCAAAATTGCTCTGCGCACCCCTGCCCGGGCGATTTACGCCATGTATCGGGCGGCCGGTTTCGGGAAAGCGCCGGATTTGGGCTTTGCCGGAGCTACCGGCGGTGTGCTGCCCCAACCCCAGACCTGGGACAAGGCTCGTCATGCCACCATTGCCCTGGGTTACGGGGTTTCGGTGACGACTCTGCAGCTCGCTGAGGGATATGCGGCCATTGCCAACGGCGGTTACCATGTGCAACCGACCCTGATTGCCGGTCAGCCGGTACACAAACAGCGGATCATGCCAGCCCATATAGCCGCCCACTTGCGCCACTGGCTGGAAGGGGTTTGCGCCGCCAATGGTACCGGCATTTTAGCCGCCATTCCCGGTTACGCGGTGGCGGGTAAGACCGGAACAGCCAATATGGCCAACGGCAAAGACGGTTTTCAGAAAAACAAGACCAATGCCACTTTTGTCGGCTTCGCTCCGGGTTTTGCCCCGAAGCTGGTGATGGCGGTGACCATGCGCGGTAGTACCCGATACTGGAATTTCGGGGGCGTAGAATCCGCACCGGTATTCCGGGTCACCATGCGCCATGCCCTGCAGGAGCTGAATATTTCGCCACGATGGTGTGGCGGCAAGGCGTGTGCATCCAAGGATAAAGGCATTACTGCGACCCAGGCAGAAATCTGGGCAGAAGGAGGCGGAAATTGAGCCGAACCGATAAATGGGTGGCCAGCATTCTGACGCTGGGGGTGATGGGATTGCTACTGGGCGTGCTGGCTTTTGCTGCGGTCTCGCGCATTCCCGTGGCGCATATATATGTGAATGCGGCGGGTGCCCGATCTATTATTGTCGGTGGACACCGGGCAGTGGCTGCGCCGGATTGGCCGGGGGCCTATCGAGTATCACCCCGTTATACCGACCCCGCCTTCTGGTCCACGGCCACCCTGTATTTTCGGCAAGGCCCGGCGGTGACCATTCCACGTCAGGACATCAAACTCTGGGTGTACCGTGGCTGAGGCCGGCCAGGTTCCGCGGATCCTGAAAGCCCTGCTGCAAGGGGCGGTCGCGGTGCTGCTGGTGCTGCTGGCGGTCTTGTTGCTGCTGGCGCTGGATGCTCTGTTGCTGATTCCGGGGCTGATGCTGGCGTATACGCTGATGGGCATTCCCTGGCACTGGCCGGGAATCCTGCCCGACCCCCTGAATCCTCCGGGACCCTGGATCAGTATGGCCGTTGGTGTCATTGCCACCCTGGTTCCCGCCGTGCTGGACGGCATCGCCCTGCATTTTTTCCTGTACCGTAAAAAATCCGGGGATACAACGGCGGCTTCTTCTTGAAAAGGATGGGGAGGGGCTGGCTTCAAGCAGTGAGGAACCTGCTCACGCACCCATGACCGAGTTGGAAAAAACTGCGATGGCTCCGTCTGGATATGATGACGCACTACAATGACTATAAATCACGCATAAGCATGACGAAAGCGCTTGCAGACCAGTCCTGGCAACGACCTGAAACCCGACTTTACTATATGCATGCATTATGCATAATAAGACCATGACCATCGAGTTTGTTCCTGGCAAGTCACGAGCAAACCAGAAGAAGCATGGCGTGAGCTTTGCTGATGCCGAGCAGGTACTTCGAGACGAAATGGCCGTGACAATGGCAGATCCAGATTCAGAAGGTGAGCAGCGTTTTATCACTCTCGGCCTGGATTCACTAGGGCGTGTCTTGGTGGTAGTCCCCCGCGCGGCGAGAATACCCGACTGATTTCAGCCCGCAAGGCAAGCCCAGCAGAAGCGGAGCAATACTATGCGTAAGGAATATGACTTCAGAAATGCAAAGCGTGGCCCGGTAGTCCCATCCAAAGGGAAAACCCGTATCACCATCATGCTCGACAACGAGATCATAGAGGCGTTTCGAGCTCGAGCCGAAGCACAAGGCACTGGCTACCAAACTGCAATCAATGCGGCGTTAAGGTCTGCTCTGGACAAAGACGATGTGCCGCTTACAGTGCGTACTCTCCGGCAAGTGCTACGGCAAGAGCTTCATGCCGCAGACCACCAGCCACAATGACACATTCTGTCCAACAAGCTGGCGGGCGAAAGCCCACGGTATCATATGCACAGATAGTGCCAGAGAAGTCGTTAGAGTCTTCGATATCCTCCGGCTGATGGAACCTTGACATCTACCTTCCGGCAACCCAGCGGTGCTGATAATCCAGCCCCGCGAGGCAAACCACACCAAGGGCAGAGCATCCGTGTTGTATCAGCCCTGGCTCTCAGCACTGGCTGCCGCCTTGGCTTCCAGCAATTCCCAGCGAGTGTAGGCCTGCTGCAGGGCGCTGGTCATTTGTTCTGCCTGGGTTTGTACCGCCTTCAGTTTTTCCGGATTCTGATAGGTTTCCGGCAAAGTCAGGGTGGCCGCCAGACTCTCCTGTTCCTGCTCCAGCTTTTCAATCTGCGCCGGTAATTGCGCCAATTCCTGGGTTTCCTTGTAACTCAGGGCCGGTTTTTTGCTGTTATCCCGCTTGCTGGCATTTTTGCCCGATGAATTTTCCACTGTTTTGCTGGCGGCGCGCTGGATTTCGGTTTGCCAGCGGATCCAGTCCTCATAGCCACCGGCATTCTGGGTGAGCTGACCCTCTTCGCCGAAAGCAATGACCTGGGTGACCACATTATCCAGAAAATCCCGGTCATGAGAGACCAGAAACAAGGTGCCCGTATAATTTTGAAGGCGCTCTTCCAGAACCTCCAGGGTTTCCAGATCGAGATCATTGGTGGGTTCATCCAGGACCAGAATATTGGCAGGACGGGCAAAAAGGCGAGCCAGTAACAGACGCGCCCGCTCCCCGCCGGACAATGCCTTGATCAAGCCCCGGGCACGACTGGGGGGGAACAGAAAATCCTGCAGATAACCCAGCACATGACGGCGTTCGCCATTGATTTCGATAAAATCATTCCCATCGGCAATGGCATCCACCACCCGACTTTCCGGATCGAGGGTGGCGCGCATCTGATCAAAATAAGCGACCTCCTGCTTGGTGCCCCGGCGAATTTTGCCCTCCTGGGGTTCCAGTTCACCCAGAATCAGGCGCAGCAGCGTGGTTTTTCCGGCACCGTTGGGGCCGATGATCCCGACCCGGTCGCCACGTTCGATGCGAGTGGAAAAATTGCGGATGATGGGGCGCTGCGCATAATGGAATGACACCTGCTCCAGCTCGGCAATCAGCGCGCCCGAACGCTCGGCGGTGCTGATCTGCAAACTCGCCTGACCTTGCTGCTGACGGCGACTGGCGCGCTCTTCGCGCAGACTTTCCAAGCGCCGTAAACGGCCCTGATTGCGCTTGGCGCGAGCCTTCACCCCTTGGCGCAGCCAGGCCTCTTCCTCCGCCAGCTGACCTTCAAGACGATTGTCGGCGGCCGCCTCGGCGGCCAATACTTCCGCCTTGCGGGCCTGATATTCGCCGAAACTTCCCGGAAAACTGCGTAAAATGCCGCGATCCAGCTCAACAATCCGCGTCGCCAGACGGTCCAGAAAACGCCGGTCGTGGGTGATGAATACCAGCGTGCCCCGGTAGCGCAGCAGCGACTGCTCCAGCGCAAGAATGGCCGGTAAATCGAGATGGTTGGTGGGTTCATCAAAAAAGAGAATATCGGGTTCGGAGACCATGGCGGCGGCAATGGCCACCCGCTTGCGTTGCCCACCCGACAGGGCGGAAATCACCCCTTCAGCAGGTAGACCCAGACTATCCCGCAGCGCCTCCGCCTTATAGTCGATCTGCCAGACATCATGATGATCTGCCAGGGCGTGGGCCTGGGTATCGCCCGCTTCGGCCTGTTGCAGTTGTCGCCAGGCCGGGTGCCCGGACTTGATGGCGGTGAGCAGGTCGTGCCCGGCATCCAGTTCGGGTTCCTGCGCCAGATAAGTACGACTCAGCCCCGGAGCTATCCAGAGATTGCCGCCGTCCAGCGGGTAAAGTCCCGCCAGTGCCTGCAGCAGGGTGGACTTGCCCTCGCCATTACGGCCAATCAAACCAATGCGCTCACCCGCTTCCAGATTGAGATCGGCATGGTCCAGCAAGGCACGGCCTCCCCACTCTACCTGTCCCGCTTCCAGCCGCAGAATCGCCATTGCCCCGATCTCCCTATATACATTTTCAGAAAGCAGATAGGGTACGGGGCGGGGTCAGGCGGTGCAAGCGGTAGGGCTGGCGACCGGGGTGGAATGATGGGGCGCGGTGGCGTTACGGGCAGCCAGCCGGGAACCTGCTCAGTCAGATGCGCCTAGCTCAGCAGACGCAGGGTCAGTGGATAGCGGTAAGATTCGCCACTACTGGCCTTTACCGCAGCAATAATGCAAAAAATCAGATTAAAGAGGAATATCAAGGGGAAAATAAAGAGTCCGATGAGCAAGGCGCTGAGAATGCTGGCGGCAATATAGGCCAGCAGGATGGTGATCTGGAAATTCAGGGCCTCTTTGCTCTCGGAGATGAGCCAGGCGTTTCCAGTGTCTTTCTTGATCAGATACACAATCAATGCTGGAATGAAACCGAATAAAATACCTCCGGCATGAGTCAATGCGATGATATTGCGATCTTCCTTGCTGCTGATGGCTACCAGACTTTCTGCTTCCATGGTGACGCTCCCTGTGCGGGTGAATGAATCCAATAAACCCTTGATAGCGGCTCATACCCTGCTGATATTTTTGACCCATCATACTGATTCTCAAATCCAAAAGGAACAGGCAGGCAAGACACGGATGCGGCCCGGCAGAGCAGGCAGATTCCATTTGCCAGCGCAGCTTGTGACCCTTAGCATAAGCGCATGTCCACGATATTTAATGCAGAGCAGCGGCGTTTTCTGAAACTCCTGGGTTTGTCCATTCCCGGTGAAAGCCCCCTCCTGCCTCAAGGTGCCGTCAAAGAAAAAGTAGGTGCCATCGCCCATGCCGCAGCTTCGGCCAATATTGCAGCATCAACGGCCCCCAGCGATGCTGCCCCCGCCGCTTTTGACGCCCTGCGCGCCGCTGTCAGGCAGGCACCTAGTCAGGAAAAAACAAGGGCTCCCCTATCTGCACCGGCAGGGAAGCAAGCCTTGCCGCTCCCACCCGCAGAAGCCGAAGTCCCGCCCATCCCTGAGCCGCCTGTCCCCGCACCCCTGGCCGACCCGCACAGGCTGGCCCAGATAGCGGCCTCAGACTGGCGTGATCTGCAAATCATGGTCCATAACTGCCGGGCGTGTGCACTGGGAGAAACCCGCCAGCACGCTGTATTCGGTGCGGGAAATCCCCAGGGTTCGTGGCTGTTTGTCGGCGAGGCGCCGGGAGCCGAAGAAGATCGCCGTGGTGAAGCTTTTGTGGGCCGGGGCGGACAGTTGCTGGATAACATGCTCAAAGCCATGGGCCTGACCCGCCAGCAGGATGTCTATATTGCCAACGTCCTCAAATGTCGTCCCCCCAACAATCGTGACCCTCTGGGGCCGGAAGTACAGTCCTGTCTGCCCTATTTGCAGCGCCAGATAGCATTGCTCCAACCCCGCATCATTATCGCCCTGGGACGCTTTGCCGCCCAGAGCCTGTTGCAGGTCACCACCCCCATCGGTCAACTGCGCGGCCAAACCCACCACTATCAGCAGATTCCCCTGATCGTCACCTATCACCCGGCTTATCTGCTCCGTAGTCCCCTGGAAAAGCGCAAGGCCTGGGAGGATTTGCAGTTGGCATTGCGGGTGGTTGGCGGACTTGAGGTATCCCATTTGGGGGTCTAAAGAACGGGGATTCCCAATCGTTCATGTTATTATCAACTAACCACATGAACTTAAAAATAAAAAAAATATTTCCCATCTTCTTCATATTGTAATATTTGTTTGTTATCGTCCTTTTCGAGACGGGGAATACCCCGCAGAGAGGGAGCGTGCGGCATGGAGAATGCCTTTTTACGGTTAATTGCGCCGATTTCTTTGTCCCATACCAGGGCAGAAGAACCTGCAATAAGGACGATGACTATTCAGGTACCCAGGGGTAAGTACGCCTACTTACCTTTTAGGGTAAACGGTTTTTCCTGGCTGAAGAATGCACGGATTTATGTGTGTTCGTACCAGGCTTCTACAGCGCTTTTGTTGCCTTGGTGGCGTTATCCGCAAGCCCGTTGGGGAGTGCTCTCGGCTGAATTGCGGGCATGGGCGCGTTTCCAACAGCATTCCGAAGAGCATTTCCATATTCATGCGGATGGAAATCGATTGTTCTATTCCCGGCTTCTCCGGACGAAGCGGCGACTTATCGCCGAAATCGAGTTTCGTGTGCCTGCGGGCGATGACTTGCCCTGGCCTGAAATCCGTTCTCTGGTTTCTCAGGTAATGACCAAAGTGCCTTTTATTCCTCCTCTGGATGCTGATGACAGGCGGCTGGCCCGAATGCTTCTACTGGGCAAGCGGGGTGGCGAACTTGCCATGGCGCTTGGCTGGACTGTCAGTAAAGTACGCTCCCGGATGGCCCGGTTGGGAAGACTCTTTGGTGCAAAAGGTAATGCTGAGTTGATGAACTGCCTATGGTTGGCGCACCAAAGAAAAAGTTTCAACAAAAATATGGAGTGATGCATGAAAAAATACTTGCTGATTATTTCTGTTGCTTTTCTTGCCTCGGGATCGTGGAGCGTAGTGCAGGCCAGCGAGCCTGGGACGGATTTACCGTTTTTGCAGCGTTACCCGGGTTCCAGCATGGAAAAATATGTCACTCGCCAATATGACGAAGTGAATATGCCGCTGGGAATCTTTCGGGAAAATGATCAAACAAACTCATCCAGGGGAGTTTCTCCAATTCGATCGCAATCAGTAGAAGGGCAGGTGATATATATCGATTACGACACCCCCAAAGATCGATCTGCCTTGGAAATTATGAGTAATTACCGGCAGACCCTGGAAAACGAGGGTTTTCATGTATTGTGGCAGTGCGCCGGAGATCGATGCAGTGTCGACGGTCATGGAAACGTTGGAACAGAGCATAACCCCATATGGCCCACATCAGGCCAAGATTTCGGGACATTTTTTAGCAATCATGATGGCCGGATGCTCACCGCCCGGCTCGACTCGACCAATGGTGCACAGACCTGGGTCTATCTCTGGGTGGGTGGTCCTGGCAATGTCTACAATGGCTATGGCGCAACAAAAATCTACGCCGTCCAGACCAAACCCATGCAGACAGGATTGGTGCAAGGCACGGAGCTACTGACTGCGGCGGCTATGGGACAGGCCCTGGATCAGCAGGGCCACTTCGCCATGCACCTGCCTTTTGATTTCAACAAGGCCACCTTGCGCCCCGACGCTACGGCCCAAGTTCGGCAACTGGCTCAAGTTCTACGGAACCATCCCAACTGGCGCATCGGCCTGGATGGCCATACCGATGCCGTGGGTAGTCCAGATTTCAATCAAGAGCTGTCGGCGCAGCGGGCGGCGTCCGTCAAGGCAGCCCTCATTAGCCTGGGCGTGCCGGCGGCCCAGGTGGCTACCCGGGGTCTGGGGGCCACCCAGCCTGTGGCCAGCAACGCGACTGAGACGGGGCGGGCTCAGAATCGACGAGTGGAAGTGGTCAATCTAACACCCGGTTTTGCCCCTGTGGCCTCCGATTCGGCAGCGCTAAGTCCACAGGCAAAAGTCGCTCTTCAGGCGCCAGCTATGACCGCACCTGGACAAGTAGACTCAGCAAAAACCACAAGTAATTCCAATATATTGCCAAGGCCAGCCAATGATGTGGCCAATACCGCAGTCGATGCCGCCCAGTCAGAGCTCCATTATCAGATTCATCGTGCGGTCAGTAATCTGGTGGGTGGACTTTTCTAAAAGTCTTGCAAAAGCAAGGTTGGTTTTTTCACACATGGAGGTGGGCTATGGAAATAATGGAAACCAAGAAGTTACGTCGTCAACAGGGTCAGGGTATGACCGAGTATCTGATTGTGGTGGCCTTGATCGCTATTTCAGCTATCGCTGTGTTTTCGTTCTTTGGACAGACCATGCGGCATCAAGTGGCTGGGATTGCGGCAGAGTTGGCTGGCAAGGATTCCGGTCAAAATGTGAGTAATGCTCAAGGTACAGCCAGCAGTGCTACGAGCCTGGGTACGAAGCCAAAGACAATGGGGGATTACAGTTCTTCTAAAGAGCTGGCCAGCGCCGGCAGCGGTAGTAAATAGTTGCTGAGTTTAGGGCGGTCACTTCGGAGGCCGTCTTTTTCAGAGGAGAAATAAATATGTTTCTTATCTGAATAAGGCGACGTTGATTTGCAAATAGAAATCTCAGAAATTTGCCAAATTATTTAACGATGCAGGTTGGGGGGCGCATGAATTACGCTAAGTTTTTTCGGATGGCTCAAAAGCTGCAGCCCCCGGTACGATCTAAATCAAGACGAGAATCCGGCCAAGCTGCCCTTTTCGCCTTGCTCCTTATCCCCACTGCTATTGTTGCGACGTTGTTGGTTTTTAATACCGGCCAGATCACCGCCAACAAACTACGAGTCCAGAACGCCGCTGACGCCGCAGCCTTCAGTGCCATGGAGCTACAGGCCCGGCAGATGAATCTCGACGCTTACCTCAACAGGGCCATGCTCGCCAATGAAGTGGCCATCGGCCAGGCTGTCTCCATCCTGTCGTGGTCGAGGTATGCCTACAGGACTGGGGATAACATCCAGGAAGTTCTGGGGAAGATAAAAGATGTCTCGAAATTTATCCCTTATGTGGGGTCCGGCATAGCGTCAGCCATCCAAGCGTGGCAGAAGGCCATAAAAACGAGTTCGAAGGCGGTGGGTGATCCCAACTACGGCGCAGGGGTGCTCTATGCCAAAGCGTTTCTCCCTGTCGCCAATACCATGGACGCTGCCTATGCCGGAGCACAGCAAGCTTTCAACTTGACGCTTGGCGTTTCCACTCCCCATGGTGCAGTACAGGAAACCGTGAACCAGATGGTCGATCTCAATGCCCCTGGTGCCGAGGTCATCGCTTACCCCGCAACCGCGTTGGATTACTGGGCAGAGCGGAGGAACTTTGTCACCACTTGGGGCGGTCATGCGGATCCCATCGGTAGCGACCCCGGCGGACGGGCTCGTATGGCCAGTATGATCAATCAGGGGATGCAGCCCTTTACCGCCAATCGTGACCATGGGTTCGGCTCCCCGAGCTTGTTGGATATTAGTTTGTACGTGGCGGGTATCGAAAGTCACAAGCATGGCGGTACACAGCTTGTCCAGGGTGAGGATGGAAACTACATT
Source organism: Acidithiobacillus sp. TH-A117 (assembly GCF_057473465.1). Taxonomy (NCBI): domain Bacteria; kingdom Pseudomonadati; phylum Pseudomonadota; class Acidithiobacillia; order Acidithiobacillales; family Acidithiobacillaceae; genus Acidithiobacillus; species Acidithiobacillus sp. TH-A117. The sequence continues at coordinate 16,207 of NZ_JBYCKQ010000025.1, read as the reverse complement.
TGGTCTGCCGCCGATACTGTTCACACCCGGGTATGGTATAGGGAGAAGATTCTTTTTGGCGGGAAAAAGACCACTTACAACAAGAGCTGGGGCTGGGGTGGCGCCTGGTCCCTGCCTAGGCCCGCTGGGACCTCAGAATTCTTTTATTATCAAAGTGATTTGTTGCGCTGGCAGGGTTGGAAAGATGCGTTTGTAGAACCACAGGCAATCGACAAATCGGTTCAGTGGCCAAGTAAGCCAGTATACATAGGGGCGTGGTCTGACCAGGATGGCATAGACAAGGTCGTACGGGATGACCGCGATAGGGTGTCTACCGATACGACTATTGATCCTCTTGGGGTTGGACGAGGGGCAATTAGGCAGGCTCAGAGGGGTATCGCCGAGTATCGCGATCTAGCCTGGAAGAAACGGGTGGATAAACAAGGCGACATGGCCGACACGGCTCCCAAGTACATCGTCTTGGTCAGCCTGCCAACGAAAAAGGTAAAGGATTCCGTCACCGCCCTGGGGATCAGCGCCGATCCCACCGACGGCGGTAAGAAACCCAGTCTGGGCTGGATGGGTATGCGTCTCGATACCAATGGAGCAGGTAGAGGAGGTAACGAAGGCGTCCGTGCCGCAGCTGCCGCCCAGGTTTATTTCCGCCGCCCCGATGCACTTTGGCCCCGGGGGGACGGCCTTGATGAGCGGGCCAACCTTTTTAGTCCCTTCTGGAGCACTCGACTGGTCGATCTATCTGCTGCGGAAAAGACTTCGATCCTGGCAATCAGTAGCCAAAGCTGATGCGCAGCCCAATGAAAACACAGCTCCCTCTCTTGTTCCTTTGCCTGTGCATCTCCGGTGCGGCCTGGGCCAATGATGACCCGACGCCGGCGTCCAAGGCCTCCACCCATGTGGAATCCAAGGGTTTTGGAGACCCCTATCCGGCAGCCGATGCCCTGGCCCGGAAAAATTCGAGTGTATTTTTGGACGCGTGGCAGGGCAGAACCATGGACTTTAGCCGTACCCGTGCCTGGGATGCTTCGGGTGCCAAGTTGGACCTCGCCACAGGCACCGGCCCCTCCTTCGCCTGGATGGAGAAACATTTCAACGAGTCATTACGGAACTGTTCTGCCTTGGATTCAGGTGTTACTCCCCATGGGATCCGTTGGAGCGATGATCTCCACGATTTTGTGCTCTCCCCTCAGGCAATGCAGGCCAAGCTCGCCCTGCAAGGACTGTTGTTCGCGCCCATAGGCACAAGGAGCTGGAAAGTCCTTCAGATCTCCTTTTACGAGTATTTCCATGGGAATAAAAGCCAGATGCAGGGGTTTATGCGCGTCATAAATTTTGTTAGTACCGCGAGCCCCAAACAGATCCGCCAAGCTGTCTTGCAGTTGTCGGGGGAGCGTGGATATCAGGCATCCGATACAGAGTTGCGCAATTCGCACGGATATGTGGGTGGCGACTCGCTTACCCTGCTGGAGCAGAGGATAACACCCAATGTCGCCAATGAAGCCATGGTCACGGCGGATAACCTTGACGAGGACGATGAAAAAGGGGATACCCAAAACCCTTTGACACATTGGTCCCTCCATTGTCTGGTCACCGATGATTTTGGCAAGGACTGGCTGGACAAGGCCAACCTCAAAACTGGAGAAAGATGGCAGCCTGCCGATCTCACCTTTGGATATATTGTACAAACCTCCAATATTCCTCTCGGAAAAAAGACCGAGCCGTTTACCAATGCCCATGTGGATGAGCGCCTGGCCCGCGAACGGCACATGACAACACAACAGATAGCAGCCTTGCGCAAGGCCGAAGAGACTCAGGTGCAAAAGGAGATCTGGCGGGACGCCCCCCAGGCCCAAAAGGCCCTTGCGACGCAAGCTGATGCATTGGACGAGGCGGCGGACGTTGCGGAGCAGTTACGACGCTCGGGCTTCGCGGAGCAGTGGGCCAGCATGATGAAGGACATTACCCACCGTCTTGGTCTGCATATAGATGGCTGGATCGATGCCCAAGCTGCCTTGATTGACGCTGGTTACCAGAAGATGGCGGATTTGGCGCGCCGGGGTGGCAAAGAAGTCCGCGAATTCCTTTCTTCATTGTGGAGCTAGGGGGAAGGCGATGAATCATCAGCAGAACAGGAGAAGTCGCGTGGGTCGTAGAACCGGCCCCTGCGGGGCATGCCCGATGCCTCCTGCCGGTGGAAAGATGCGTCAGGAAGCTGGCCAGTCACTGGTGGAGTTGGTAGTGGTAGCCGGTTTTGTACTGGTTCCTCTCCTGCTTATGGGTGTCTATGTGGGTAAGTGGGGCTATCTTCAGGATCGCAGCATCGAGGCGGCCCGTTACGCTGCCTGGGAAAGGGTCGTTTCCCGGACTGCACCACCCCAGGGCCGGAGCTGGACAGCTCTGAAATCCGACGCAGATCTGCAGAATGAGGTGTCCATCCGCTTTTTTGGCGGCCGCAATGAGCGCCTGACGGCGGTGACGGGCGGCGCCAGCCCCGCGCAAATGGCTAGCGGTTCCAGCCGGGAACCCCTGCTGCGCAAACATGATGGTCAGCCCTTGCTGGTGAAGCGGGAGAAAAACATTCAGGTGGCAACCCAGGAGGAGGGCTTCAAAGGCGGCTGGACAGGCGGGGTCATGAACGCCCTGAACAAGATTACCGGGAATCCCATGAAAATGACTGGCCCTACCGTAGCTACTGTAAGCGTGACGGCCGCCGGCGTCCCGCAGCGGCTTTTTGCCGAAGTGGGCCTGCAGGACCCCTTGAAATTTACCGCCCAAGCGGCAGTCCTTACGGACCCCTGGTCCGCCAATGGCCCGCGCGAGGAGGAATCTCTCCAGCGCAATGGTTTCATGAAGCAGCAAGAAGCCCTCGCCAAAACCAAGGCGGGTTTTTGGGGAGCCGGATGGGCTCTCTACATCGCGGGTTTGCCCTTGGACGTATTCAACGGCGGACTCTTCAGTGAGTTCATGAAGTTCCACAATGACCCGGATAAATTCGGGATCAAAATCGATCCGGAACAGCAGTTTGGCGATCGGCTCCAGCCCAAGTCCCGGATTCCGTCCTACCAGGGTCCATGAGGCATGGGACAAATTCGTTGGCCCTGGCTGCTTCTTACGCTGCTCTGTACTCCGGTCTGGGCTGCGGATCTTCCCCTTTGGCCCTTACCCGATGGCTTTTTCAGCCATCAGGTGGCCCAGGAAATGCGACTCAATGGGATGCCCATACGGATAGCGTTCCTCGGCGGGGTAAGTCGGGAAGAAGATTTCCAGCGAGAGATGGATCGTAGTTGCCGGCAAGAAGGAGGGAGTTTTCGGCAGACTTCACTTGGCAGCAAGCATCTTTGGTCTTGCCTGGACGCGCCCTATTCCCAAACGGTCAAGTGGCGTATAGAGGGGGGGCGTATCGTGGGTGAAAGTTCGGTCCTGAACCTGGACGTTAAGCCCGAAACACTCGCTCCCATCTTGGCCCTGCCCGGCCAGACTCAGCTCGTTTCCGATCTGGAAACGCAGGATGGCTCCCTGCACGGACGGGTAGAGCTGTTGCGTAGCAGTTTGAGCGTGGCGCAGCTCCGTAGTTTTTTTCTGAGAGAGGCGACGATGGACAAATGGCAGGTAAGCGGGGCGCTGAGTAAAAGAATCAATCGACTTTCCGTGCAGAAGGCTCAGGAGTCTCTGGATCTGGCTTTTTCGTCTCTCAACATGGGTGGCAGTCAAGCGGTATTGGTTTGGCAAAAGCACGAATAAGAAGGAGGCAGCCAGTATGTTTTGCAGGCCATTTTTGCACAGTGATTCCCCGAATCGGGAAGAAGGGCAGGCCATGATGGAATATTTGATCGTGGCGTTGGCTGTTGTCTTTATATTATTAGCACCGATCCCCTCTATCGTACCTGGAAAAACATCCGATCATGCCTCGGTTTTGACCCAGTTGTCCGAGGCATTGCGCGGTTTTTACAAAGACTTTTCTGCTGCCGAATCCCAGCCCGTTCTGCCCTGACACCTGCCCTAGGAGTGATTGTGGATACCCAGGTCCCCACTGATTTTGAACCCGCTAGCATTCAGAAAAAAACAGCACGGACTCTGACCGGATGGTTGATCCTGGCTCTTGCAGTATTGGCAGGGCTCGGTGCCGCTTATCTGGCCGTCGTGACCCTCAAATCCAGGGAGAGTGCTGCCTTGCAGCGACTGCTCAATCAGCATCAGGAAAGTACTGTGCAAGTGGTTGTACCCAATCACGACATTCCCGTGGGGAGCATTCTGGATCTTTCCATGGTGGCGGCGCGGTCTATCCCTGCGGATACGGCTCCAGAGGACATTATTACACCCGAAGCATTCGACCGTTTTGCCGGACATCGTGTCAATATGGCGTTGATTCAGGGACGCCCCATTTTGCAGTCTTATCTGAGCGGGCGTCGGACATTGGCAGATTTAATTGATCCCCATAAGTTGGCCATGACATTTACCGTCGACAATGTCAGCACCATGGACGGTATGTTGCAGCCGGGGGACCATGTGGACGTGCTGTGGTTCTCCACCGGTGGAAAGAACCTTGGGATTCCGGACGCCTTGCCGGTTTCAGAGGATAAGTCCCCCGGGGAGACTGTTCGTTACATCGAACATGACCTGAAAATTATTGCTACCGGCACCCGGACCGTGGCAGAAGATTCGGCAGCGAATATCAACAACGATCCTGCCCAGACGGGTCAAGCCAACCAATTTAGCACCGTGACCATCGAGCTGAGTCCCGTGCAGATCGAGAGACTGGCGTTGGCCAAAAAAATGGGCGAGCTGATGCTGGTTCTTCGTGGGCACGGATCGCAGGTTGCCGTGCCTGTCAAGGCTTATCGCGTGAAAGAGAACCCGGGACCCAGAAAGCCTCCGGAAAAAGATCTCTACACGGCTGATACCATTGAATACATCATCGGTCATGTCGACAGGGGTTGGAGCAGCAGGACCGAGCTGCAAAACCTGCGGCGTCTCGTGGACAACACCGGCATGGCCAATTCCAGCGCGGCATATCCCACTGGCTTGAGTCCGCAGACTACCGGGGCTTCCCCGGGTGGATAAAGCCTTTTCACCCGTCAAAGAGTTCCCCGATTCTTCATTCTACTGAAAAGGATGGCTACATGCGTTTACCAAGCATCATTCGGTCCACCTTGCGCCCTGGTACCCTGGCAGGCTTGCTGCTCTCCACCAGTCCGTTGGCGCTGGCTGATGATCCGGCTGACCCAAGCATTGACCTCTACGCCGGGGAGGTGAAGGTGCTTTCCAGTAAGTCTGTCAAGCGGGTTGCCGTGGGAAATGGCAAAGTGCTCAGCACCACCATGATTGATGGCAAAGAATTACTGTTGCTGGGTGAGGCAGCCGGAGAAACCAGCCTGCGGATCTGGTTCAAGGATGGCAGTGAAGATGCTTATCGGGTTCTGGTAGCACCTAAGGATATTGGTCAGGCTGCATCGCAAATGCGCGATTTGCTGGGCGCGGATCAAAAAGATGTCCGAGTCAGAATTGTGGGTGATCATGTAGTGGTTGACGGCAAGAATCTGCCCGAAGAACTCGTTGGTCGGATTGTGCAATTGAAAAGCCTGTATCCAAAAACCCTCATTTTGGCGAGCAAGGTGCCCTTCAAGATGGAAAAAATGGTTTGGCTGGATGTGAATATTCTGGAGGTTAAAAAAAATAGTCTGGAGAATTTTGGCGTGGATTGGAGCAAGCAGATTGCCGGTCCATTTGTGGGTTATGGCAAAGATTTTGTGGGTCCCGGCAATGTGCCCTATACGCCGCTCGGACAGGATATTACCCAGCCGCCGGTGGCGGGCACCGGAATTCGGATTACCCCTCCCGATATTCTCAATGGTGCCATCGATGTAGCCAATCTGGCCCGTCCGCTGGCGGGAGGGTGGAACGTAGGCATCATCAGCGGGATGTTGTCCAAAATCAATTTCGCACTGAGCAATGGCGATGCTTATGAAATCGCCAATCCGCTGCTCAGCGCCCGTAGCGGCGGTGAAACCCGGTTTCTGGCGGGCGGACAAATCCCCATTCTACAGGCATTGTCCACAGGTAATGCCGCATTTCAGAATGTGACCTACAAGGATTATGGTATCCAGCTGAATTTTAAACCCCAGGTCGATGATCACAACGATATCACCATGCACGTCAAGGCCGAGGTTTCCGATATCGATCCCAGTACCAGCGTGGTTCTCAATGGCCTGAGTGTGCCGGGTTTTGTGGTTCGCCGTAGTGAAGCCGATATTAATGTGGGTGATGGTCAGACCATGGTGATATCTGGACTGGTCAATCCCAAGACCGCTAATGCTGTCTCCAAACTTCCCTGGTTGGGAGACATTCCTATTCTCGGGAATCTTTTCAAGTCAACAAACTTTAAATCCGGCAATACCGATTTGGTGATTCTCGTGACACCACGCGTAGTCACCCCGGCTTCCCTGGAGAATATCCGTCAGGTTTCGCGGGCAGTGCTTTTGAAGAATGAATATAAAAAATCACTACCCAAAGACTCCGCCACCCGAAGCGCGGTGGATGAGACGCTTGGGTCCAAACAGCCATACCCCGAAACCCAGGCGATTCCGACTATCAAGCCGCAGCTTCCTTTGGTCAACACGCAACCCGCAGCACCCACGGTATCGGAGTAAAACATGTTCCAGGTGATCGCCGAACATCCCAAACAAGGTCCTCTGGAAGTGCGCGCGCATGCGGAGATCTGCCTTATTGGTCGTTCATCCCAGGCCCATTTACGTCTGGAAGGCTGGAATGTGGCCAAGGAACATGCCCGTATCGTGCAGCGCGAAGATGGCCCCTATGTTGAGGCTGTGGGAGCTTTGACCGCCGTCAGCGTCAATGGAGAAAAGGTGAAATGGTATGGTCCTCTTTCCCCGCGCGATTTGATGGAGGTGGCTGGCATCCACATACGGATCGTTCAGCATTCTGCTGATGCAGATTTGATGCCGCCTCCCGCCGTATTAAGGCAAGAAATGGCCGGTGCACTGGTCGATCCCGGAGTGGCGTTTCCAACACCGGTGACAGCAATACCGGATCAGCCAGAACCGCAGCAAGCGTCTATGGTAGACCCGCAATGGATGCAGTGGCGGCAGGTTGTCCAGGAGCGCTTGCGGGGGCAGATGGATTTGCGCCGAATGGACTTGAGTGCCATGAAGCGAGAAGAGCTGCAAAAGATGGTTGCTGGCCTGGCGACGGAGGTTTTGCAAGGCATGCGTCTACCTACCGAGCTGGATCGCGAGCGCCTGATCCGCGAAGTGGTGGACGAAGCAGTGGGCCTTGGTCCTCTGGAGGACCTGTTGGCTGATGAATCGGTCACGGAAATCATGGTCAACCGCTACGATGAGGTCTTCATCGAGCGAAAAGGGAAACTTGAACCAGCATCGACAGTGTTCAGCAGTGAACAGGCAGTGCGCCACATCATCGACCGGATCGTGGCGCCCATTGGTCGGCGTATCGACGAAAGTTCGCCCCTGGTGGATGCCCGGTTGCACGATGGCTCCCGCGTCAACGCGGTCATCCCGCCAGTGGCCTTGAAGGGGGCCAATATCACCATCCGGAAGTTCAGTAAAAAGCGCCTGCAGATGGAGGATCTCATTGGTTTCGGCTCGTTAGAGGCAAGGATGGCCGGTTTTTTGCGGATTGCCGTCGAGCAGCGGAAAAATGTCGTGATTTCCGGCGGTACGGGATCAGGAAAAACTACGCTGCTCAATGTTCTCTCCAATTTCATTCCCGAGCGCGAGCGAGTGGTGACCATCGAAGACGCTGCGGAACTGCGCCTCTATCAACCCAATCTGGTGTCCATGGAAGCGCGCCCGGCCAATGTGGAAGGCAAGGGGGCCATTCCCATCCGGGATCTGGTGCGCAATGCTCTGCGCATGCGCCCCGACCGTATCGTGGTGGGCGAATGCCGGGGCGGCGAGGCTCTGGATATGTTGCAGGCCATGAACACCGGTCATGACGGCTCCCTGACCACCGCCCATGCCAACAGCCCCCGCGACATGCTCTCCCGCATGGAGGTGATGGTGATGATGGCCGGGATGGATCTCCCTCTGACCGCTATTCGGGAACAGATTGCCTCCGCCATCGATATTATTGTCCAGATCACCCGCTTTTCCTGTGGCTCCAGGAAGATTACGGCCATTGTCGAAGTCACGGGAACCGAAAGCGGCGTCATACAATTGCAGGAGCTATTTAGTTATCGGCAGCAAGGTTTCGGAGCCGATAGCAGAGTTGCGGGTGTTTTTCGAGCAAATGGGAGCATCCCGGAGTTTTACGAGGAAATGCGGGCACGGGGCCTGCCGGTGGACATCGGTATTTTCCGGGAGAGTGAGCATGAGCACGTCTGAGTTGATCATTGCTACCCTGGTGTTTGTCTCGGTACTGGTGCTTGCCTACCTCCTGCTCAATGCATCGCAGGCAGTCGCTATTCGCCAGGAAAAATCCTTCCGTCAGGAAACCAGAAGAAATTTGGCGGATATGTTCATTTTTGCCGATCCGGCATTGCTGTGGCGGTTGAATCTGGCTGCCTTGTTCTTGTTGCCCCTACTGACTTATTTACTGCTGGGCTCTTTGCCCATCACCGTTTTTGTGACTTTACTGGTGGCTGTTGCGCCGCGCTTTATCCTGCAATTCCTCAAAAAAAGGCGTTTTACCCTACTGCACAATCAGCTCCCCGATACGCTGTTGATGATGGCTTCAGCCCTGCGCGGTGGCGCCAACCTGGGGCAAACCCTGGAAGGGCTTGCCAAAGACCTGAGTCCGCCCATGAGCCAGGAACTCTCACTGGTGGTGCGAGAGCAGCGCCTGGGAGTTCCCTTTGAAGATGCTGTAGCCCATCTGGCCGAGCGGGTCCGCTCCCAGGACTTCGATCTGGTGGTTTCGGCCCTGCGTATCAATCGCGAGGTGGGGGGAAACCTCGCCGATACCCTGCAAAGACTGGGCGAAACGGTTCGTCGGCGTCTGATGATGGAACAGAAAATTCACGCTCTCACTTCTCAGGGCAAGCTGCAGGGATTGGTCATGACTGCTTTGCCGATACTGATCATTGTGGCTTTGTTGCGGATTGAGCCGGATGCTGCAGGAGCCCTGTTTCATACGGTCAAGGGCTGGGCGGTGCTGAGTATCATTTTCGTGTTGGAACTCCTGGGGTACTGGGGGATCCGCAAGATCATCGCCATCGAGGTGTGAACATGAGTAAGTTCTGGCTTCGTCTGACGGCTTTTCTGTGTTTGGGACTATTTGTCTTTTTACTGCTTTTCTTTTATGCCGGGCGGGGGTTGAAAATTCTTGCCAATGATACCGGACAGCTCCCTTATGTGCTGGTCGCCCTATTGGTAGCCATGCTGGTTTTCGGGTTGATCTACGGGGTTGTCAGCCTACTCCGATCCGTGGAGAGACAGCCCCGGGACTATTTTGATCCTCTGCCCAGGGTGCTGGCAAAAATCTGGCCGCTGGTGCGTTTTGTGGATTCCACTATGGTCACCTTCATTCCCGACCGTCTGGTTTATCGCAGTGCCCCCAGAATCCAGCGGGCGGGGCTCAATTATCTGATTACGCCCCGGGATTTTTTCGCCCTGAAAATCCTCTCGGCACTTTTTGCATTACTGTTTGCCCTGTTGATGTATCTCGCCATGGGGATTTTCCGCTGGGAGTTCACCCTGCTGGGGCTGCTCCTCACCAGCTTCTACCCCGATCTCTGGCTGGTGGAACAATCCAAAAAGCGGCAAAAGCGCATCCTCAAAGACCTTCCCGTCTATCTGGATTTTACCACTTTGATGGTGGAGGGAGGGCTGAATCTTACGGGTGCCTTGCAAATTGCTGTGGACAAGGGGCCGGAGGGACCTCTGCGCAACGAGTTTCGCATCATTCTCCGGGATCTGCGTGCCGGAATGCCCCGGGTGGAGGCCTTTCGCCGCTTTGGTGAGCGCATGGCCATGCAGGAGCTACGTAGTTTGGTAACCGCCATCATCCAGTCCGAAGAGCGGGGTGGCAGTCTCGCTCCAGTTCTCAAGGCTCAGGCCGAACAGCGTCGGGAAGAACGCTTTTTGCGCGCCGAAAAAGCGGCCCTCGAAGCTCCGGTCAAGCTCCTTGCGCCGCTGGTCATGTTCATTTTCCCGATTGTCTTCATTGTTCTGGCCTTTGTCATCTACATGAAATACGTCCAGGAGGTGGCCACATGAGCAAGGCCGGGAGTGTATGGCGGGACGCGCATTGTCTCTGGCCCGATGCCCGCCTGGCCAGCACTCCCTGGTCTCGCGCCAAGGGGTTGTTGGGAAAAAGCTGCTTGAGCGAAGAGGAGGCCCTATGGTTACGCCACTGTAGCGCGGTGCATACCTGGGGCATGGGGTTTCCCATTGATTTGGTCTGGCTCGATGGCGATGGCCGGATCCTGGCCCTGCGCGAGGGGCTGCGACCCTGGCGATGGGCCTGGCCGAATGTAGCCAAGGCGCGGGATACCCTCGAGCTGGCTGCAGGAGGCATTCTGCAAGCCAGCCTTGAACCCGGACAGCGATTGGAGTGGCGTTTTATCCCGCAGCAGAAGGAGACAGCGATGAAAGAATCCAATGCGAAATCGAGGGTGACCAGCCAGAAGGGTGCGGGGGCGGTAGAGTTTCTTGTGGCCATCCCGGTATTGCTGGGGCTGATTCTGGGGACACTGCAGATCAGTCTCCTGTACCAGGCACGCTTACAGCTGGAGGTGGCAGCCCAGGATGCCGCCCGGGCGGGTGCCTTGCATGGAGGAGATCTGAAAGCCATCCGGGCAGGTCTGGCCGAAGGCCTGACACCCCTCTATGCCCATGGACAAAGTCTGGGAGATTTGGTCAAGGCGCGAGCCAGGGCAGAGGCGGCGGCCAGACTTGCCGACATCAAAATCCTCAGCCCCACGGTGGAGGCCCTGCATGATCACAAGGAGTTCGGTCGCCTGCCCCTGGATGACAAAACCGGTCAGCAAAGTACCCCCGGCGGCAACTGGGGCTGGGGCATTCCCGAAAGTCACCTCGGATACCGGAAAACCAACTTAGCAGAGAGCGGCCTCAGTGTCCAGGACGCCAACCTGCTCAAGATCAAAGTGACCTACCACCATCCTTTGATCGTTGCCTTCGTCGATCACCTCTTCGCCCGTTTCGATTCCCGGAATACCGGAAAGGGCAGCGTGGTCGGAAACGCCCAGGGTGGTCAGGGAGTCTTTCAGGAGAGTCAAGGGATGCAGGATCTGGCATTGCACACCTTTCCTCTGAACGCCGAAGCCACCTACCGTATGCAGACCCCCTTCACCCACATTGCGGGACTGCAAACAGTCAGCCAATTGCAAGCGCCGCAACCTGGCGGCAAAGAGACCTACACCCCGCCCAGCGCCGGCAATGGCGGTGGTGGTGAACAAGGAGGCTTGCAACCGATAGATCCACAGGACCCTGGCATCCCGCCCTATGGCGGCGGGTCAAGCAACTCACCCGATAATGGAGGGGATCTGCCACCATCACTGCAGTTTGCCTGCGATTGATAGAGAAAAGGAGGGAGCGCGATGTATTTTATGGAGTGGGTAGAAGACACCAAAGGATTACGAAAAGTTATCCTCGCCGCCGTTGTACTGATGCCGGTGTCGGCTTGGGCGGTGAATTGTAGCAAAGCCAAGACCAGCACTGAAAAGGCGGTTTGCCACAATTCCAAACTGAAAAAACTGGATAAGCAGATGGATCGCGATTATGGGGATACCATCAATCATTATTCGGCTTCCGGGGAGCACAACTGTTATGTCGAATCGCAGGAAGGGGAACAAAAGGCCTGGGTAAAGAAACGAGACGCTTGTGGCGCCGACGTTCATTGCATCGAGTTTGAATATCAAGATCGTTTGAATCTCTTGCAAGCGTTAGCAAGTAATTGCCCGGGCTACGACCATGATCCGGCATTCAAGGGCAGGAAATGTTACGAACCTGCCCCATGCACCCCCGGAGATCGCGTGACTTACTCTTTTATCAAGCAGCAGGAGGGTGACATGTTTGAGGCTTACATACCTGGTGCCTATAAGGCCAATACTGGAACCGGTCTCAATGAAGGACCAATGATGTGTGAACAAAAAGATAAGAATGGAAAGGTCATTAAAGATAAGCAAGGGAAAGTGATACTGGAACAGTGTCCAGCCGTGCAAAACAGTGGGATTACGATTGGGCAGGGGGTGGATCTGGGTCAACAAAGCGAGTCGGGTCTGCGAAGGTACATGGAGATCGAGGAGAAGAAATACGGGAAGCCAGCCAAGGTTGGTATCGATGATATTCTTTCAGAGATTCCCGGTAATTTTTATGGCGTATATATGGGAAAAGAAACCGGTGTACGTAGGGAAAAGGCCGTGCAAACGCTTAATGACTTTTACAATATTCGCCACGAATATCCCAGTCTAACGGCGGACGAATCACATTTCCTATCTTCGGCAGTCCAGCATGGTTACGCCGAAGACTCCGCAGCAATGTTTAAGAAAAACTCCAAACTGGATTTTTGGTCTTTACCAGCAGCAGTGCAAACAACTTTTACCGACATGAAATATAATTCAGTAATTCCAGGCATTCCTGCTTATTACTATAAAGGGCAGTGGGAACAGGCGGCGGTTGCGTGGGAAAAAATGGGCCATGACCCAAAATATCCAAAATGGAAAAGAGATCGATTTCTGAAACGATCTGACATGTTGAATGCCGCAATCAAAGAAGGGGCCCTTCCGAAAAGCGGTGATCCATGCGCGCCAAAAAAACAGGGGGTGGCTTTTAATGAACCGTTATCGTGGCGGACGCGGCGACTTTTCTTCTGGGCATAAACTTATAGCCTGATAATTGAAATGATGGAGATACATGATGATACAAATACGGAAAGCTCTCTTTGTTATGGCGGTATGCGCCGCAGTGTTCAGTGGTAACGCGATGGCGGCAGACTCCTCTGCCAACTGCCCTGCCCTGGCGGCTAATGTTCAGAAAATTGTTGACCACACATGTCAGGCCAAGACCTTGACCCCTGTGCAGAAGGGTATTTGTACCTACAAGCCGAGGAAATGGACGGATAACCTTATGCTTTTGGATTCGACCTTAACGGTTGCCTACCAGCGTGCTTTACGCACGGCCGGCTCAGGGACTTCGCAATGTCAGGAGCTGCTGGAAAAGCATCGGTCCTACGAGAAGCAACTGCAACAATGCGGAAGCGATGGAGACTGTATACTGAAAGTGATGGATGGTTGGACTGGGACGATGCATGCTGTCTTAGGACGCCTCGACCACCCCCTTGACGAAGCCTCCCTGAAGCAATTTGCTGGAGGCCTGCGCATAGAAGATGAGCAAGAGGCAGTACCCCTGCTGCAACGTCTGGAGCAGGGCATGGACCTCTATCCTCTGCCACAGATGGCCTTACCCAACGGTAACGTCCTCGTCTGGGGCTTTCAGCCCCACAATGCCCAGGTCCAGTCCCTGGTAATCGTCAACCGGCAGCGCCAGGTGCAACTCATGGGTCTGGTGGACGGGATCTACTACTCGCTGCCTTCAGGAAAAACCCAATGGGCACCGGAAGAAGGTGCCCGGATTGCCCTGTTTGTAAAAGATCCTAGGCAACTGGCCCAGAATCTGGCAGCCATCCGCGCCTGGTCCCAGGCCAGCATTCTCGGTTTCAATCAGACCTGTCCGGGCAAGGATCAAGCCCGCTGTGACCTGGCCGCCAAGCTGTCGCTGCCCATCGAAGCCTATGACCTGAACTGTAAGGCGGCCCAGAAGGGGCATGTGCTCAACCAGCACTGCGCGATTCCTCTGCCACGGGTGGCGGAGCAACTTTCGCCAGGAATGTTCTGGCAGTGAAGCGAGTGCTATGGCTGTTCTATCCGGGTAAGGATCTTTTTTCGGCCTGAACAGGGCTCCGGTGTCAGCCTGGTTGTCGCGTCTCTGAACATGCTCTCAGGCTGCACCCAACTCTTCCGACAATTCTGGGTGCCGAATGATCAGTCGTAGCAGGCAGAGCACTCCGCCAGGTGGTGCAAAGCGCCCCTGTTCCCAGTCGCGGAGCGTGGCCACCGGGGTGCCAATTCGTTCAGCAAATGCCAATTGTGTCAGCCAGGATTTTTTACGCGCCTGGCGTACCAGTATTTGTGCAGGTGTTGTCACACGCCCCATTCCTGCAACCACCTCTGAAAGCGCCTGCCGCAAATCCGGTAACGCCTCTCCAGCATCCGCCTCAATAGCCTTAGCTACCGCCTCCTGATTGATCTCCTGTATCTCCATGTTAGTTCCCCTTTCCAATATCACCAGGCAGCATGTTGGTCCGTTGCGATTTCGCATACATCGTCACCAGCACTAAAGGTCAGTGTCTCGATCTCGGTACGCATGCATAATATTGTACGGGATTCCCGCAAAACATCAATGAAGCATGCCAGCAACTCCTTGTTTTTATGGTATGACCATCAATTGTTTCGATAGGATTTTTTGGTAGTCTCTTGGTTCCTCGTTGTTTTAAGTGGGTAGCCTGAGATCCGGTTTACCCAGGATCAGGTAGGCCATGCTGATAAAGTACTTGTGGGTACGATAGCCTCGTGCTTTGGCCTTGGCGGATTGGATGAGGCGATGGCTCTTCGTCAGTTGTGGCGAAAGGCTGTTGGTAGGCAAGACCTGTTGAGCTTCCCAAAAGTGCTCCGCCATTGCACACCCGCCCCAGACAGTCCAAAATCCACCCCTGATATGAGGGGGACCCATGTTTGACAATCTGACCCAGAAACTTACCCAGACTTTCAAAAACCTGCGTGGCCAGGGGCGTCTGAGTGAGGACAATATTCGCGATGCCCTGCGCGAGGTGCGTCTGGCTTTGCTGGAAGCCGATGTGGCGCTGCCGGTGGTGAAAGACTTCATCAACAAAGTGCGCGAGGCGGCCTTGGGTGAAGAGGTGATCAAAAGCCTGTCGCCGGGGCAGGTATTCATCAAGATTGTCAACGACGAGCTGGTGAAGCTCATGGGTGCTCATAACGACAAGCTGGATTTGATCGCCCGCCCGCCAGCGGTGATTCTGCTGGCCGGTTTGCAGGGTTCCGGGAAAACCACCACCAGCGCCAAGCTGGCCCTGTGGCTGAAGGACAAGGAAAAGAAGCGGGTCATGATGGTCAGTACCGACGTCTATCGCCCGGCGGCCATGGAGCAGTTGGCTCATCTGGGTAAGGACATTGAAGTGGAGGTGTTTCCTTCCCGTCCCGACCAGCAGCCGGTGCAAATTGCCAAAGACGCGGCGGAAGCCGCCCAGCGCGGCGTGTTTGACGTGCTGATTGTCGATACCGCTGGCCGCCTCCATGTGGATGAAGCCATGATGGCCGAGGCTCAGGCGCTGACCAATGCCGTCAAACCCGTGGAACTGCTCTTTGTGGTGGACGCCATGACCGGTCAGGATGCGGTCAACACCGCCAAGGCTTTCAATGACGCACTGCCCCTGACCGGTGTCATTCTGACCAAGGCCGACGGTGACGCCCGGGGCGGGGCGGCCCTGTCGGTGCGGGCCATTACCGGCAAACCCATCAAGTTCATCGGTATCGGTGAAAAAATCCGTAAAGGTCTGGAGCCTTTTTATCCTGATCGTCTGGCTTCGCGGATTTTGGGAATGGGCGACATCGTCAGTCTGGTGGAGCAGGTCCAGCAGGATGTGGATGTCGAGCAGGCCCAGAAAATGACCGATAAGCTGCGCAGCGGCAAAGGTTTTGATCTGGAAGACTTTCGCCAGCAACTGCGGCAACTGGAAAAAATGGGCGGCATGTCGAGCATCATGGACAAGCTGCCGGGCATGGGCGAGCTCCCCGCCGAGGCTCATGCCGCCATGCAGGATGGCAAACCCATGCGCCGGCTGGAAGCCATCATCAATTCCATGACGCCCGGTGAACGGCGTCACCCCGAAATCATCAAAGCCTCGCGGCGGCGGCGCATTGCGGCGGGTTCCGGCACCACGGTGACAGAGGTCAACAAGCTGCTCAAACAGTTTGAGATGATGCAGAAAATGTTCAAAAAAATGGGAAAAGGCGGGCGCGGCCTCAGCCGTTTGCTGGGGATGAATCCCAAATCGATGTTAAAGGGTGGTTTACCCTTCCGTTAGAGCTTGTTTTTGGTTACGATACGCGCCTTTCTCCCGTCCAGTGGGAGAGGACATGGTTAAGGAGAACACATGGTAGTTATTCGTATGGCCCGGGGCGGCGCCAAAAAGC